>JAOTXR010000143.1 GCA_029862285.1 Gammaproteobacteria bacterium | reverse complement strand
CTGCAGCACTCGTCTGTCCAATAGCGACGCCGCCCGGGTATCAAATCAGGGCGAACCGGATGCCGGCGGTTTTTCCATCACGTTATGCATCCCGTTATCGTCAATTGAGCTGAAACCGAGTCTCTCGTAGAGCCTGCGCGCAGGATTGTGTTTCGTGACCCTGAGCCGCAGCGGTAACCGCGCGCTGTTCGCGCCATCGAGCAGTCGGTTGATAATGGCACCGCCGATACCCCGGCCACGAAAATCAGGCAGCAACACGATATCGACCAGCCACCACACGTCATGGCCCACATTGACCAGCACGCGACCGATCGGTTTGCCGTCGAGTGAAATAATATCGTGTCCTGCCTGCGGCCAGTCGGAACGATACTGCCGCTCCTGGGCTCGCATTTGCATGGTGGCGAGTGGTTGGCGCTGGTCTTCATCGAGATGCGCCAACGGCTCGGCATGCGTTAGCAACAGCAACTCGTCGAGGAAGGCTCGATCCGCGACGGCAGCTTCGTGCAACTCTACGCGGGTCGGGTCTGGCCGGCTGTCATGCGCCACTCAGGCAAACTGGCAAAAAATAGCCCGGTAGTAAATGCCCGGTCTTTCCAGTTTGCTCGGCATAAGGTACATATAGCCCTGCATCGACCGTATTGACTCGTGGCCAACCTGGTAAATCCCCTCCGGCAGATCCGCTTGCGTGGACTCGAAAAGCAACTGGTATTGATCCAGTTCATTCTCATAGGCCTGCTCGGTTATCTCAACCAGTTGCATCATCATGCTTTTCTCGTCGCTATTGGCGACAAAATTTGTATTCAGCAGTAACCCGAAGGCCTCGCGTCTGAATGAATCACGCGTAAACCCTACCGCACGGAAAGCGCCGGCCAAAACACCGCTGTATGCAAGCAGCATCGACAGGCCACCCAGGCGCATAAAATGACGTCGGTTCAACATTGTTTCTACCTCACGTTGTGGTGTCCCGGGATTGAGGCGATCAGGGTCGCACCGGCCGGTACGAAAATCGGTAATACTCAGCAGGCGAGCACGGTGTCTCATTGTTATCCCTCGTTATACCTCGACCCACCCGTATCGACGAGGAGTCCGGCCTCTAAATAAGGTATAGATCACAAACCGGGGCAGCGCTAGCGGGATCGGCAAAAAAACTGGTCGGCTCCCTGATTTGACGACAAATAAATTCCTTTCAGGAATAAAGTCTTAGAGAACCTTTCTGAGAACACGGCTTATGCAGTAAGGCGGCGCCGCTGGCAAAAAATACCCATTGCTATGACCAACGCACTACCTGGGTATCAACGTGTATCTCGATTCAGAATCAGCCCGGCGCAGTCTTCAGCCGACGCCGGGCCCAGATTAATGCCGTTGCGGTAATGGCCGGCGTTGATGTAAAGATTTTCGACGCCCGGATGCTCCGAAATTACCGGCACGCCGTCGGTCGTCCCCGGGCGCAAACCACTCCACTGACCGGACGGCAGACGTTGATCAAACAGCCCGGACAGACGCGATGCGAAGGCAGTCAATTCGGTGCGGGCTTCTTCGGTAGTCCCTTTGTCAAAACCTGCGTGTTCAACAGTACTGCCCACCAGACAGACGCCGTCACGTCTCGGGATCAGGTATTGGTCTGCCGCTATCAGGATACGGCTGAAAGTCCCGGGCGCGAGTTGGTACCACAACATCTGACCCCGTACCGGCATTATTTCTGCCGGGCTGAAATCGCCCAGCAATGTCGCGGTCCAGGCACCGGCCGCAATCACCACGACGTTGGACTTGTAAACATCGGTCTGTGTCTGCACACCGCAAATCTTATTGTCATCGATCAGCAACTGCGTCACCGGCGTTGCTTCCATGATCGTGACATCCGACGTGAGCAGGTCGCGATGCAGTGCCTGGGTAAATCGCGGGTTTCTCAGCTGGCTTAAGGCCGGCACGTGTAACGCATTTTCCCAGTGGCCGGTGAGATGCGGTTCCAGTTCGTGCAGCGCCGCACTATCCAGACTGATCAGCGTTTTACCTGAACGAGCCTCCCAATCCCGGGCCGCGGAGGTCTGCTGCTCACCAAGCAGCACAACGCCACACTGGCGGTACTCGATGTCGATGCCGGTGGACTCCAGTAATGACTCGGCCAGACGCGGATAAAGACACTGGCTGCGTTGTGCCAGGGCATCGACCATTGCCGGTCCTTCCCATGGCGGAATGGGTGAGAGGATTCCGCCGCCTGCCTGTGACGATTCCATACCGACCCGGCCGCGCTCGAGCACCGTGACCGACAAACCGTGCGATCGCAACTCGCGTGCGGTGAGCAAACCGATAACCCCGGCGCCGACGATAATGACATCAGATATCTGCTGCATGACAGTAGCCTACTGTATCGGCCCGGATTTCGCGCGGTATTGCCCAATAGTCGGTATTGTCGCCGCGACCCGGCAAACTCTAGACTGCCTGCTGGTCACGGACGACCTATCGCGACAAGGATGTTGCACATGTCCCGCTTTAGCTGCGGTCTCACTTTGTTCGAGTTGCTGGTGGCGATGGCGGTTGCCGCGGTAATTTTATCCATCGGCATACCGGCGCTGAACGGCATCACCGCGAACGCGCGGCGAACCGCCGCCACCAACGACCTGATCACGGCGGTGCATGTTGCCCGTAGCACCGCCATTCGCCGCAACCGACAGGTCGTAATTTGTGCCGACGGCGGTGCTGAGCCCTGTACTGCCGACGCGAACTGGAGTGGCGGCTGGCTGGTTTTTGTCAACGAAGATGCCGATCACCCGCCCCGGCTGGGCCAACACGATACAGTTTTGTACCGTCATCAGGCGGTAAGCCGGCTGCAGATCGGCAGCAACCGCGACTATTACAGTTTCTACCGCATCGGCCTGCGTAGCACGAATGGCACTTTGACACTCTGCGACAGCCGTGGCCCCGTGCAGGCCCGCGCCGTAATCATCAGCTATACCGGCCGGCCACGCGTGTCCCGCACCCGGGCCGGCGGCACGCCGATCCAGTGCTCATAATCGCGCCACAAGTGTTGCAAGCGGTCTCAAAACACCGTTCATCCCCTGCCAACGACCGGTTATCGGCGGAATGTCGCTTAGTCCCCTGTTAGACCTAAACTACTCTGACAGACCGGCCGATCAGAGCCGGGATATGACACAACACGGGTTTGTGTCGTTTGGCACTGCAAATGGATGGGTATATGAGCCGGGGATTTACACTAATAGAACTGCTTTATGCACTGACAGTGCTGGCCCTGGTGCTGGCTGTCGGCGCACCGTCATTTCAAAGCGCAGTACAAAACAGCCGGATGTCTTCATCGGTCAATAACATGATCGCAACCCTGCAGATGGCGCGCAGCGAGGCGATCAAACGGCGGCAGCCGGTCAAGCTTTGCGTCAATCTCGAAGACGATGATTCCTGTGACGCCGGCGACTCCGACACCGACGTTTTTTGGCATGAAGGCTGGATGGTCTTCACCGACCCGAACGACAACGACATGGTCGATACCGGCGAACAGGTGATCCGCCGCGAAGGGAAAATGCCCAAGGCAGTCCGTGTCAGTACGCCGTCAGGTCAATCGTTACAGGTGTCGCTCTCCTATTTGCCGTCCGGTTTTCCCGATCTGGGCGGTCTGGATGCCGCTGGTGTGCTGGTGTTTTGCGACGGCCGGGCAAGTAATCACTATGGCCGGATCATTGCCATTTCACAAACCGGTCGTCCGCTGGCAACTACCGTGGACAAACGAGAGGATCTTGGAGAGACGTGCGAATGAACAAAGCTGACGGGTTTTCTCTAATTGAAGTTCTGGTGGCTTTGGTCGTGCTGTCGATTGGCATGCTCGGCATCGCTGCATTACACATAGACGGCGTCCGCACCGGCTACTCGGCGCTGCAACGGACTCATGCCGTTAATCTCGCAGCCGACATGGCCGATCGCATCCGTGCCAATCCCGGCGGCAACTACGATGTCGGCGCCGGGCCGGCCGGGGGAGCGCCGGCGGACATTTGCGCCGACACCAACGCCGCCGAGGCACCCGGCGACTGTAACCCCGACCAGATGGCCACCTACGATGTCTGGGAATGGCGCAGCGCACTGGATCCAACCACGGCGACCGGCCTGCCCGGCGGCGTGGGACAGATAGATCTCGATGCCGCGACGGATCCCGATTCGCACATCATAACTGTAAGTTGGGAAGACAAAGGCCAGACTCGCAACTACCGTTTGACGGTGCAGCAATGATCAGCAACAAACAACACGGTTTCAGCCTGATCGAACTGATGGTGGCGATGACTATCGGCATCGTGCTGATCGGTGGCGCCATTTATGTCTATGACGAGGCCCGCTCGACCCTTAACGTCAACGACACGCTGGCAAGGATGCAGGAAAACGCACGCTGGGCGCTGGACCTGCTCGAACCGGATATCCGTTTGTCCGGCTATTGGGGCCGGCATACCAATGCGGTTGCCATTGACGGCCGGGCGACCGGCCCGGCCCCGCTCACAACAGCGGTGAATCCAAACTGTGGCACCACCTGGGCCATCGATATAGAAACCAGTCTGGCGGCGAGCAATAACGTCGACCCCGCGCTGCCGTGTATAGCCAGCGCCGACTACCAAACGGGCACCGACACGCTGCAACTGCGCCATGCCAGCGGCAGAATCTTTGCCACCACCAATCTGGAAGACGGGCGCATCTATGTACGCACCCACGAGGCCGGCCAGGGCAGCTTGTTTGCCGGCGCGGCCGAGCCTGCGATCGTCGACGGTCAAAACAATGCGTTAATTGCGCACGCCTACTACATACGCCCCTACTCGATCCCGGCACCAAGCCCGGTACCCGATAACTGGATTGTCCGGCCATCGTTGCGCCGCCAGGGTCTCACGGTCGTTTCCGACGCACCGGCCATGGTCGACCAGGAGGTAATTTCCGGTATCGAAGATCTGCAGGTGCAGTTCGGCATCGACCGCAATGGCGACGGTTCGGTCGACCGCTACGTCAACCCGGGTAATGCGGTACTGCTTCCCAACCCACCACGTATCCGTGCGGTACGGATATGGCTGCGGATGCGGGCCGACACTCCGGAACCGGGTTTTAACGATTCCCGCACCTACACCTACGCCGATCAAGAATTCACACCGATGGACGAAGATGCAAATTTCCGCCGTCTACTCGTGTCGCGGACTATTTTCCTGAGAAACGAATCTATTTTAGAGGGTGCACTATGAACACTTCATTACCCCGCCGACAACAGGGTGCGGCCCTGATCGTTGGGTTGATTCTGCTGATGATCCTCACGTTGCTGGGGGTAACGGGTTTAAACACCGCGACCCTCGAAGTGGCAATGGCCGACAACATGCAGCGTGGGCAATATGCTTTCCAGGGTGCCGAATCGGCCATCATGTCCGAGATGAGAATCGCGCCGGGCGCGGTGACGCTGAACGGCTCGGAAACACGCGGACAGGTCTTGCGCGCCACCATCCCATATCCGTATGACGATGCAGCGGGCAACCGGGTTGTCGATGTCATGGTCGGTACGTCATTTCAGGGCTACGTCGAATTTGGCGAGGCCTCCAGTCAGGTGCACTTCGAAAGCCGTGGCGTTGCCAACACACCGGTACGCGGCGCTCAGTCGATTCAGCGTGCCGGCTACTTTGTACTCGCACCAAACCCGGATGGCAGCTAGATGGAGAATAAAATGCAACGAATATTCGCGCTGGTCATCGTGGCGTTTGCCGTAAGCGTAACTGATTTGGCCGCCGAAACGCTGATCAACATCGAGGAAGCCGCCGAAATGACCAGCTTCAAGCTGCAGCTGGACGGCAAGACTTCCGGACGTGTCTATGCACGTGTTTGTGACGACTGCGCGCTGTTGACCCTGCGCGCGGATAACGCAACCAGCATCGAGCGTGGCCGCGTCCGCATCAGCCTGGAACAAGCCGCTGCGTTTGATGAAAAAGGTGCAACCGTGCTGTTTGATCCGTCTTCGCTGCGGATTACCCGCATTATTTTCTGGAACTGATAGAGATGAACAACAAAATACTATCCCGCAGAAAAATAGCCAGCCTGACAGCCGGCTTCGCGCTGGGTATTGCGGTTGCCGGCG
>JAOTXR010000142.1 GCA_029862285.1 Gammaproteobacteria bacterium | reverse complement strand
CAGGTCGCTGGGGATGCACTCAAGCAACACTATGTCGGCCCCGGCGTCCTCCAGCGCACGGGCATCCTCGATCATGCCGGCCGCAGCCTCGGCTTCACGGCCCTGGACCTTAAAACCGCCGATCTTATGGACAGATTGCGGTGTCAGACCAATGTGGGCACAGATTGGAATGTCGTTCGCAGCAAGCGCCCGGACGACATTGAGCTGATTGACACCACCTTCCAGCTTCACCATCTTGGCACCGCCTTCCTGCATCAATCGTGCTGCATTGACCAGCGCATTTTCACGCGTCGCATAACTCATAAACGGCATGTCCGTAATCAGAAACGGGCGATGCAATCCACGCGCCACGGCGCGTGAATGGTAAGCCATATGATCCATGTCGACGGGTACTGTCGTATCGTGACCCTGGATGACCATCCCGAGAGAATCGCCAACCAGTACGACGTCAACGCCGGCCAAATCGACCAACGCCGCAAAACTGGCATCGTAAGCGGTGATACAACTAATAGGTTCACCACTGGATTTCATTTCCTTCAGCGTGGACAAAGTGACGGGTGGTGTTTCCTGTGCCCGTTTCCCCAGATGCTTGTACATCGGATCCCCTTAATTCAGTTTAGGTCGGCTGGCCCGGGATTGAAGAAGTGACGCCCCGGACGCAAGCCGCGCAGCTGATCAAGCAACGTCGCGAAACCGGAATCGGTATTGACCAGATCGATCTGTCCGGTATTGACGATAAGCAGAGAACTGCGGTCGTAATGATGAAAAAAACGCGCGTAGGCCTCGCTGACCCGTTCCATGTACTCTCGCGTAATGCCCTGCTCGTAGCCGATGCCGCGTGCGGCGACGCGTCTCAATAATACGTCGGCAGGTGCTTGCAGGTATATCACGAGATCCGGCACCGGCGCGTCGATCGCCAGCTTTTCGTATACCAGGTCGTACAGCGCAAGCTCGTCATCGTCGAGGTTAATTTGCGCAAAAAGCCGGTCCTTCTCAAGCAGAAAATCGGTCACCCTCACCGGCTCGAACATATCCGCCTGACGCATTGCCTGGTATTGCCTGGCGCGCTGAAAAATAAAATAGAGCTGAGTCGGCAAAGAATAACGGCGTGAGTCTCGATAGAAGCGCTCGAGAAATGGATTGTCCTGGGGTTCCTCCAACACCAACTCGGCATCAAAGCTTTGCGCAAGACGGCTCGCCAGCGTTGTCTTGCCGACGCCGATCGGACCTTCGATCGCAATATACTTTGGCTGCCAGGTGCTCATTTACTCCCCGTGTCACAACGGCCAAAGCCGCGAGCAATCAACTGTATTCAATAACTGTGCGACCTGCCGGCCGTCCGGTATCCGCAGGGCCGGCGCCAAATCTGCCAATGGCCGCAAAACAAAACAACGCTCGCAAAGCCCGGGGTGTGGCAGCGACAGCGTCTCCCCGTCGCATACGTTATCACCGTGGAGCAGCAGGTCCAGATCGATACGCCTCGGACCCCATTTGCGTTGCCCCCGGACCCGGCCCTGAGCTTCCTCGATAGCCAATAGCGCGCGCATCAGCGCTTGCGGTCCCGAACGGGTCAGCACAGCCGCCACCGCGTTGACATAATCCGGCTGCTCCACCGGGCCCATTGGCGCACTGCCATATAGCGGTGAGGCCATTACCAGGCTGGTGTCAGCAATAGTCGCCAATGATGCCATTGCCGTCTCTACCTGCCCCCGCGGCTCGTCGAGGTTGCTGCCGAGACCGATGTAAGCAGGAAACCAGGTCTCACCCAGCATCGGGTACCTGGTTGGAACGAGATCGCCGGCGACGCGGGCCGCGACGGCGGCGGGAATCCGGTTTCTGATCGAGTTTTACTGCTTTGGCCCGTTCTTCCGGGCTCATCGTCTGCAGCTCAGTCCAGAAATCAGCCAGCTCCGGGTCTTCTTCGCCGGCTGCAACACGCAATAGCAACAGGTCGTACGCGGCGCGAAAACGCGGATGATCGAGCAAGCTCAAGGCGCGTTTCCCCACGCGCTTGGCAAACCGCGCCTGCAGGCAAATGACCTCACGCATCGGCGCCCCGAGTCGTCGCGGGATGGCGACGTAGTCCTGCTGCTCCAGCAATATCTCGTCGGTAGCCCGATGCAACCAGAACACATCGCCATGCCGGCCATTGCGGATCGCCGCAACTCGTTGCGTGATCGGGCCCCACAAAAAAACCGCAAACATGAATACCGGCGTTATTGTTTTACCACTTGCATAGCGCTCATCGGTGTTCTCCAGTGCCTGGGTCAACAATTGCCTGAATGAGCTGGCGCCCGTCAACTGCATGCAGGACACCGTAGCTGGAAACAGGTGTTGCAGCAGCTTATGCCGGCCCAGCATATCGAATGCCGGTTGCGCAGTACCCGACATGAACAGCTTCAGCGCCTCTTCAAACAGCCGCGCAGGCGGCACGTCAGCGATGATCGATGCCAGTTCGCCGAGCGGCCCGACGGTATCGGCGTGCAATTCGAAACCCAACTTGGCGCTAAACCTGATTGCACGCAACATGCGGACCGGATCCTCACGGTAACGAGCTTCCGCATCGCCGATCATTCGCAGGATACCGGCTTCGATATCGTTCAGACCGCCGGTGTAATCCCAGATAGAAAAATCTTCGATGTTGTAGTAAAGCGCGTTCGCAGTGAAATCCCGCCGCCAGACATCCTGTTCGATGTCACCATAAATGTTGTCGCGCAAAATACGGCCGCCAGCGTCAGTTTCAACCCCTTCCCGGCTATTGCCGCGAAAGGTCGCAACCTCGATGATCTCGCGACCGAAATGCACGTGGGCCAGCCGAAAACGCCGGCCGATCAGACGGCAATTGCGAAACAGCTCGCGCACGTCCTCGGGACGTGCGTCCGTTGCTACGTCAAAGTCCTTCGGTTCGTGCCCCAGCAACAAATCCCGCACAGCGCCACCGACCAGAAACGCCTGGTAGCCTGCCCGCTGCAGTCGGGTGAGTACCTTTACAGCATTACGGGACATATTGGCGCGCGACACACAGTGCGCGGACCGGGGGATGATTTTGGGCTCTTTCAGGTGGGTCCTATTTATCCTGATTGACTGGAATACTGCTTGGTAGCAGCCCGAAACGGACCGTATAATAGCACCCTCGTCATGCCACACCATGGCGGGTCGACACGGCACGGCTCCCTTCGTCTAGCGGTTCAGGACATCGCCCTCTCAAGGCGGGAACACGGGTTCGATTCCCGTAGGGAGCGCCATTTAGCCGAACTCGAGGCGATTTTTGCACTCGAAGAACTAGGTAGCAGTTGGACCCGTAAATTTATGGCACTGGCAATGATGACAAATCGCTTAATCCCGTTCGGTCTGGTGTCGGCGATATTGATCGCGACGATTGTCCCTGCCGGCGCCGCGAATCAACGACCCGAGGGGCTCGAGACCCATGCGTTGGTCAATGAGGCACACACGCTCCTGCACCAATCTCAGGCCAGCAAGGCATCAGAAAAACAACTCGAACAAATCGTATTGATCCTCGCTGACAGGGCCGCAACTCCATTGGCGCGTGAGTTGCTCGAAGCCTTGTCAACGCGCGAACCACAGGTGTTTGTACGCCACGAAGAAGGGCCTGCGATGCTGCCTTTCGTTGATGTCGGCGCAGCAGCACGATATGCGTTAAGACAGTGGCAGCGCGCTGCCGGCCGCGCGGATGCCCTGCGCACCACCCGCGCGGCCGATGCCGGCTTCATATCGGAGTATCTCGCTGCGACGCCGGCACGCCAGGCCGGCATGGTCGATGCGATACGCGCATCGCAGTCGAAAGATCTGCTGGTCTACCGGGACGAACTGGCCAGACGCATCATCGAACCGGAAGCGGACAAGCTGGCTGCAGCGTTCGTCCAAATTCTGATGGACGCGGAATTGTGTCAGCAACTGATTACCACGGGTACACCGCCGGTAGCATTGGCAATACTGAGAGAGGTGAACAGCCTGTTCGGCGCGGATACCGGACTGAACATTTTGCACATGGCTTTTGACAGGCCAGCCATTGCATCAGCGGCGCTGTTTGAAATCGGCGCACTCATCGCAACGCTGCCCGCGGCAGAACACCTGCTGTGGGACACCCTGGCTGACCGAACGCTCGGTGGCAGCGCAGCGGCGGTGCTCGCAAGACACGCCGACAGCGCGACTGTCAATCAGTTACTCGGGATATTGCGAGGCACTGACGACGAGCTGCTGCAAAAAAGAGCCTTGCTTGCTTTGCGCCTGAGCGAAGATCAACGTGGACTGCAGTTGGCGAACGAGTGGTTGGCCGAACGTCACAATACCGGGAGTCGCTAGATGTACGAGCGGCTACTGCTTGTAGTACTCGTTCTTTGTTGCCCGGCGGCGCAGGCAGTCTGCCAGTTCGATGATTTCGGGACTATCTCCAATCCCGACGACCCGGTATGTCGTGACGCCCAGTTCGTCTACACAGAAAACGACAGCAACGATACAAACATCGCTCTCGGGTACCCACCGCCGGTCCCGGTCGATTCCCTGACCGCCGTAGACGGATTCCGCACCTATAGTTCACTGCTGGCCCGACACCAGGACCTGATGCTGACTGAAGACTCTGTCACCGGTACGGTCGCAGGCCAAACCCGGATCGGTCGTGACATCTGGGCCTATACCCTCGGCGACGCCGATACCGTAACTACCGACGGACTGCCGGAGCCGGCGGTGATCGTCAATGGTGGAATTCACGCCCGCGAGTGGCAATCTCCTGAAGTTGTCACCGAATTATTGGAACAATTGGTGGAAACGTCATCCGATGCCGGCATCGGCCAGTACCTGCACGACAATCTGAACGTAATCCTGATTCCGGTGTTAAACGTCGATGGCTTCAAGCAGACCCAGAATTTTCCGACGCGCTTTACGGCCGATGTGGAGCAGCCCAGAGACGGTCGCATGCGGCGCAAGAACATGCTTATCCCATCCGGCGGCGTGGTCGATGAGGATATTGATACAACCGGCGACAGTTTTTTTGGTGTCGATCTCAATCGCAACAGCATGCACGGTTTCGGCCTGAATGGTCGCTCGAGCACCAATGAGGTGAGCCTGGTCTATCGCGGCTCGGCAGCCTCTTCCGAACCCGAAATACAAGCCTTGCGCGCGGCGGCGGAGCTTGGTCCGGCCGACCGGCTACGGCTGGGTATCGATGTGCACTCGTTTAGCCGTATATATTTCACGCCGCTGACCGGCAACACGCGACGCGATGCGATTACCCAGACGCTGGCCACCAGAATGCGTGCGGTAACCAGCTTCCGTTATCGATATTCAGCAGATCCGCCGGGCAGCCTTGGTATTGGCACTGTTGCCGACTACTTCGCGTACGAGTTTCAGATCCCCGCCTGGACCCTCGAGGTCGAGCCGCTCAGCAGCGGCCAGGACTACGGTGGCACCGGGGTTTCGCACAGCGGTTTTGTTTTGCCTGATAGCGAAATCGCCCGCGTACGCGACGAGCTGGCCGAGACGCATTTGCTGGGGTTCTACCGGCAGAGTGGCCCACCGCATATCACGGCTGTTCAGATTACAAACGTGCTTCGCGACGAGGTCGTCTACGAAGCACAGTGGGTTGCGGATGGCGCGGGTCGCAGACTGGAAGTGATGACATCTCGCGCCATAGTGGACACCGAGGACCATCGGATATGGGTGGCTTTCAACAAGCCTATGCGAAGGTTCGACGTTAACGGCAACGTCGTCAATTTCCCGGGCCAGATCAGCCGTGCCGAACAACTCGAACTGAATTCGCCGGACGGCCTGTTCGGGATTTCCTTTGTACTTGCACCCAACCCGGATTGGCTCAGCGAACCCGGGGGCGCGCCGAACGGTTACAGGCGCTATCGCGGCGATGCTTTTGTACATGATTTGCCGTTTTCCCAGACTGGATCGGTGGTCGCCCAAGGACCTCCAACTTCGGTGGCGTTACAATTCGAACTGACCGATATCGCCCAAATGGCACTCGATACGGATCCGTCCACACCGGCCGACTGGCAAAACGGCCACTGGACCGGTTACGAAGACTCCGGACTGGCGGAAAGCGATACCGGCGGTGCTGACTGCACGAACATCGTCTATCTTTCACTGG
>JAOTXR010000141.1 GCA_029862285.1 Gammaproteobacteria bacterium | reverse complement strand
GACCCGGCGCACCATAGCTCTCATCGCGACTGATGTTGCGCATCAGCCCGCCGATCACCACGATTTGCCCGCTGCGCGCGCGGACAATGCTGTCCGCCTCACGCACCTGGCTGAAAGCCAGCGGCAAGCGATCGGTTTCACCGCCAATCGTCAGATCCTTGCGTTGGTCACTGACTTCGCTCACCGTCGGATGGACATGCAGGGTTACCTGGCCGTCGGCACTTACCTGCGGCGTGACATCCAATGCAATACCGGAGAAAAAGGGTGTCAGCTCAACGTCGCGGCTGGTTGCCGATGCCGTGCCCGTAACTGTATTGCTGGAAATGTCGGTGACGAAAAATTCGTCGGTGCCGGCTTTTATGACCGCTTTTTGATTATTCAACGTGGCAACGCGTGGGCTGGACAAAACACGCGTATCGCCCTGTATTTCGAGTAGATCGATAAAGGCGTTGAAGTCGCCGATATCGAAAGCCAATGCGAATGCCCCACCAAGCGTGTTCGTATCCACACCCGAGGTTTGCACACCCGGTGCCACCGTAATGGGGCTGGTGTTGAGGTCCTCGAAGTCGGTCGTAAGTGGCTGGTTCGGCGCTACCTGTCCAAAGAAATAATTATCACCCCCGGCGTTTTGCGCGACCGCAGCCCAGTTGACCCCGGCCTGAAAACCGTCCTTCAACTCCACTTCGAGTATTTTTGCTTCCAGAATGACTTGACGCTGAGCGGTCTCCTGAACGGTCTCGAGAAACACGCTCACTGAGTGCAGCTCGTCAGGCATTGCGCGTACGACAACGACACCGCTTTGAGCATTGATAACTACCCGGCGGCCTTCAGTCGGACCAATTATTGCGATCAATGCATGCTCCAGTTCAGCCCAGAAGTCCGCCTGGTATACGGTATCGATGTGACTACCGGCCTGGCCCGAACCCGACCTGTGATCGTCTGAATCTACACGCTGGTCGGCCGCCGCAACATTGCTACTACCATTGTCGTTGCTATAACTGAGCTGACCCGAACTCACGCGGGTGCGAGAGAGTCCGCTACGTTGCAGGTCCAGATAATCAACCTGGTAAATTCGCGTCTGCAGACTGGCTGGCATGACGATCCAGCCATTTGAGCTTGGACGGTAGTCAAAACCATAAACTTCGCGTACGGCATCGAGAACTTCGGCGACTGTCGTATTTTTCATCGTCAACGACACTTTGCCGCTAACCTTGGGATGCACAACGATGTTGTAATCGGTGCCTTCGACCAGACTGAGGAAAAATGCCCGCGCCGCAGTATCCTTTACGTCCACATCAAAACGTGGATCCACCACGCTGTCCGGGACCGCCGAAGTCAGCGGCGGCAGCAGTGCATCGCTAACCTCTTGCGGCGGCTCAGGTACCTCCCACTGGGTATCATTTGCTGCTTCTGCGAGGGCGTGCTCGATCGAATCGGCAGCGCTACTCCCGCGTTGCGCCACCGTCGAGCAACCATTCAAACCCGTTACCACGAGTATTAGCAAAGTAACTTGCCAGCGCATTTGTGAACTCCCGTTCATTTCATTTTCCTGGACGTGCCGAGTGTCAGCCGCAAGATCTCGCCATCCAGTTCCAGCTCAACCCGGCCGCGATCAATGCGCCGGACTGTGGCGCCGTTGACTCGTTCTCCCTCTGAAACCGGCCGGCCATTGACGACTGCAACGCGACGCTTGGGCGAATAGAGGATTGCACTGAGGGCAAAACGCTGGCCGCCGCTCACGCTGCTTTCGATCGGCAGTTGTGGTGAATAGGGCCGCATCGGGTCGTACAGGACCTCGGCACTCGCCGTAGCAAAAAGCAACACGGCGACTATTCCGCTACCGGCTATTTCATACACCAATCCACTCCTCGTGCAGGCTCAGCGTCGCAACTTCGATACGAACTCGATTTTTCGGATATTCATCGGCGTCGATCTCCAACACCTGCCAGTAAAGCCGCCAGGGCAGCGCCTCGAGGTCTTCCAGATAGGCCAACACTGCGAGATAAGGCCCTTCGAGTTCCATTTCCAGACCGTGGCGATAGAGACGGTGTTGTCCGGGTGAATCGTCAGGCAAGAGGTCCTTGGCACCGAGATTGCGTAACCGGCGCAAACTCAATACCTCACGACGCTCCAGCACCCGCTCCAGCAAACGTGCCATCTCGGTGGGACTGATCAGTTCTGCGGCGTAGCCGCGGATCAGATCGTCGACCGTTTCGGTCCGGTGTTGCAGTTGCTGCAACTTTGCATGCGGATCGACGACTTTGCTTGTCTGCTGCGTCTGTTGATCGATCCTTGCTTGCACATCAGCGAGCTGCAGCTTCGCGTCGGCGAGTTCCGTACCCATACGCTCATAATTTTCTAGAGCCTGTTCGCCAAACAACATGTACCAGAACAACAGGACTACAGCGATTCCAGCTGCAAGCACAACGTAACGTTCACGCATTGTGAGCCCGTCGACCCGCTCCAGTAATTTGAAAAACTGTCCCTGCACCCTACTCTCTCGCATACTGAATGCTGTCGGCCACGTCACGCCGGTTCATCGAAAACCTGATCGGATCACCGGCCGCTTCCGCGCGCTCGATTTCAAAGACATCAAAACTCTGGCCGGCCAACGCTGCTTCACCCGACAGTTGCCGCAGATACAATGGCACCGCTTCGGGACTGAGTGCTTTTCCTTCCAGCGTCGTACGCGCGCCTGGCGCAGTGAGCCGCACCCGTGTGAGCCAGACACCCTCGGCATGTTGCCGGGCGAATGACCTCAGCTGCCCGGAGAAGCCACGGATATCGCCGGCGCTGTCACCGCTGACCAGGCCCAGTATCGTTTCCCGCAGGTCAAGTTCACGTAACGCCTCACTCAGCCTGGTTTCCAGTTCCGAATCGGCTCCGGCCATCATTGATGCGGTCATTTCATTGAAACGCTCTTCGGCGGCAGCTACATCGAGTCGTGTCTGACCGATAGCACCGGTCACTGCGCTATTGCGTTGTCCCAGCCAAAACTGCGTGACGCTCGCCAACAGCACTGTCACACCCCAGGCAATAACAATCGCCCGGGCATCCAGACCGCTGCCTGCATGCGCGACAGGCCGATACAGATTGATGTTCTGCTTCATGCCGCCTGCTCCAGAACATCCGGACCACGCAGGGCGGCACCTACCGCCAACAGGCATTGCGACTGTTCTTCGACAGTAAGCGGGCTCGGAGACTCCAATAGCTCATTGAGATCGAGCAACGAGACGTTGACTGTAAGTTCGCGGCCCAGCGCCGAACACAGCGCTACGCCGTCAGGCGAAGGCGCGAGTATCACATCACGAATCGGCCGCTGATCGTAATGGCTCTCGAAATAATCCAGCGAACGTTGTAATTCCAAAGCGATCGCCGACACCGCATGGTCCTGCAATCCCGTACCTTCGCTCACCGGTATTTCCATTTGCCGGATCACATAGAGCTTTTTGTCCCGCGTAATAGTCAGGAATCCCTGATGGCCGCGTATCAGCAGGAAGGCGACACCGAAACGGTCCTGCTCCAGCCTGGTCGCAATATTGCGCATACACAGTTCCGCAATATCGATTGACACCAGCGGGGCACCACAATCTTCTATCTGTGAGGCGAGCTCGGCGACGTTTTTTGACGATGCGGCTACGGCGTAGATCATGTTGCGACTGCCACGCGCCTGCGCCGGCACATCGAATACGTCGACCAGGCTTTCCTCGACCGGGGTATTGATCAGTTCGCGGATGCGCCAGCGAATCGCCGCCGCCACCTCGGCAGCGGGCACATCGGGCCGGTCGACCAGCAGGAGCTGATAGAAATTGTCCGGCGCCACCGCATTAACGGGGTCACTATGACTGCCCAGCAGGGTGGACAATTCAGTCCGCCAATCGCCATCGTCGGGTGCTATGCATCTGGCGCGGCGCCGCAAGCGGAGACGCGTCCCCTTGTGCTGAATCACCGCGACCGCGCCACCAAAGCGTGGATCGAGCACAATTCCGGTCTGCGTGTCTGGTCTCCCGCGTTTTTTGACTGGCCAGATCAATGCTTTTACCGCCTGTTTTTCAAAGAGTTAACGCAATTCGTGTCGCACGCTTAGGCGCCCACGCCGAAACAGGCGCGAGTCACCTCAACCCTCTATAACGGTCAAAACGCCCAACAATTAAGTCAATTCCCTAAGATCAGTCGGGCCTGCGGCAGCCCGGCCGATGCCCGATACGCCTGCACCGCCGGCTTTGGTGGCTAGACACTGAACTCCCCTGTTAATCTGAGAGCAGAAACCCTGAACCACTATGACCAGATGGCCGAAGATCACGATTTCATAAAACTGGCCAGCCGCATGGCGCTGTTGCCGCCGTATCTGTTTGGGCGTATCAACAACCGGCGCGACGAACTCAGAAAATCCGGCGTCGATGTCATCGACATGGCGATGGGCAACCCTACCGACCCGACCCCGGAACCCATCGTGGAAAAACTGTGCGAGGTCGTCCAGGACCCGCGCAACCATCGTTATTCGATTGGTGGAGGTATCTACAACCTGCGCCGCGAAGTTGCGAGGTACTACGAGAGAGAATGGAACGTGGGCCTGGAACCAAGCAGTGAGGTGATCGCCACTATCGGATCGAAAGAAGGATTCAGCCACCTGTGCCTGGCCCTGATCGGACCCGGTGACACGGCGCTCATTCCCACGCCCTCGTTCCCGATACATTCGCATGGCGTCGCGCTGGCGGGCGGACAATATGTTGGGATTAATGTGCTCGACGACGAGATATTCCTGCGCGAACTCGACAAGTTGTGCCGCACATTAAATCCTGCACCCAAGGTGTTGTTCCTTAACTACCCGCATAATCCATCGGCGCACACCGTGGAACAGGCCTTCTTCGACGCAGTCGTGCCACTGGCGAAAAAACACGAACTGATCGTGGTCCATGACTTTGCCTATGGAAAAGTCTGTTTCGACGACTATCGTGCGCCCAGCTTTCTGAGCAGTCCCGGCGCCAAGGATATTGGCGTCGAGTTCACGACCATGTCGAAGACTTTCAACATGGCCGGCTGGCGCATCGGGTTTTGTGCCGGCAACCCGAAAATCATCTCGGCGCTCGGTGCCATCAAGGGCTATTACGACTACGGGATTTTTCAGGCAATCCAGATAGCGGCGATAATCGGGATGCGTCACTGCGGTGAGTTTGCCGAACTACAGGCCAGGAAATATCAGCGGCGTCGCGATGTCGTACTCGATGGCCTCCAGCGCGTTGGCTGGACCGGAGTAGAATCACCGCGTGCCGGCATGTTTATCTGGGCACCTATTCCCGCGGAATTTTCTGCTGAAGGCTCGATGGCATTTGCCGACAGACTACTCGAGGACGCGGCTGTCACGGTTTCTCCGGGCGCCGGCTTTGGGCCCGAAGGCCAACACGCCGTGCGCATGGCACTGGTAGAGAATCGTCAACGACTGCAACAGGGCGTACGCCAGATTGGCCGCGCCTTCCGGCAATGGCGCGAAGTAGCAACGCAAGGGGAAGCCAAATGAAGGCCTCAGATCTTTTTGTTCGCTGTCTCGAAGAAGAGGGACTGGAGTACATTTTTGGCGTGCCGGGTGAAGAGAACGCTGACTTCATGATGTCATTGGAAAAATCGGACCAGATTCGCTTCGTCCTGACACGTCACGAACAAGGCGCGGCTTTCATGGCAGAAATATACGGCCGCCTGACCGGCAACCCGGCCGGATGCCTGGGAACACTGGGTCCTGGTGCTACAAACCTGATCACCGGAGTTGCCGACTCGAACATGGACCGGGCACCAATGCTGGTATTGACCGGCCAGGGCTCGCTCGACCGCCTACACAAAGAGTCTCACCAGATCATGGATGTGGTGGAGATGTTCACACCGGTCACCAAGTGGGCCACTACCGTGGTGCACGCCGATTCGATTCCCGAAATCGTCAGGAAATCGGTGCGAATGGCCAGAACCGAAAAACCGGGCGCAATACACATCGAGCTGCCTGAGGACATTGCCAAGCACCAGACAAAAGCAAAGCCAATGAAGCCCAAACGCTTCCGCCGTTCGGTAGCCGACGACAAAATCGTCGACCAGGCGTTCGAATCGATAAGCAAAGCAAAACGCCCGGTGATTATCGCCGGCAATGGCA
>JAOTXR010000140.1 GCA_029862285.1 Gammaproteobacteria bacterium | reverse complement strand
CGACCGTGATGGATCGATTATCCCCTGGTAGCACAGTCGTTTAATCCGACACTAGGGTAGATCGATCAGCAAAAACTCGGCTTCTCCCTGAGCTTGCAGGCGCAGTCCCTTGTCTTCGTCGCCGCTTATTGCTGCAGCATCGCCGGGGCCCAGCGCAACGTCGTTTATACTCAACGCACCGCGAGCGATTTGCACCCATACCCGCCGACCCGTCTTGCGTTGATGTACAACCGGTTCCGCGCGATGCAGCGTTCCTGCGTAGACATCGACATCCTGCGATAGACTCAGCGAAGCGTCGCGCGCGTCACCCGACGCGATCAGGCACAGTTTGTCCCGCTTGCCGTCGTCGGGGAAATAACGTTGCTGGTAGGATCTATCGGCCTTCTTGCTGTGATCGGGTCGAAACCACGCCTGTACCACATGCAGTGACTCCGAATGCGATGCGTTACTTTCGCTATGCGTGATACCGCTGCCAGCACCGACCAATTGCACCTCCCCTCCCAGCAACAAACGCCGGCGCCCGGCTTCGTCTCGATATTCGAGTATTCCATCGACGATATAGGTCAGGATTTCAACCTCCCGGTGCGAATGGCTATCAAACACTACCCCCGGATCTATCGCGTATTCATCGATGCCTTGCATACACGAAAAACTGTCCTGTTCCGTAGATTGTTTTTCGGGGATGCAAAAACTACCGGACATGCCGTGGGAGATCCGCATGGATCGTTCCCTCTCGCTACGTATATGAACTGTAATCATCGGTAAGCTGATTCTAACCGATGGCCTGCTGCAGACAGGCAATTTGCCATTACCCGCGGTATCCGCTGGCCAGGCTTTGAGCATTTGCTCATACTGGGCCGGGCAACACTATGACTGGACCAACACTATCACCGAACGCTTTCGAGCGAGGCCGCGCACTCCACCGCGAAGGAAAGCTCATCGAGGCGGCCGCCTGTTATCGCGAGGCGCTGTCGCAGCAACCCGATGACCATCGGGCGCTACATTGGCTCGGTGTGCTCGCACAGCAAACCGGCGACACCCGGGCGGCCGAGTCGCTGCTGCGTTCGGCGATCGAATTTGCGGGACAGGAGCCTGATTATCGCGTCGGACTCGGTTTGTTGCTGCAAACCACCGGGCGCCCACGCGAGGCCATTGACGCCTTTCGGGCAGCTCTAAAAGCCGATCCGGGTAATTTCCAGGCGTTGTTTCGACTGGGACTGCTACTGCATCGCAGGGGCGAACCAGCACAAGCGCTGCAATACTACGCTGCCGCCCAAAAAGTAAGCGGCGATGATGGGTCGCTGCTGGTCAACATGGGCGCACTGTTGCATCAACTCGGCCGTAATAGTGAGTCTGTGGCGCTCTGCCGTCGCGCTGTCGAGCTAAAACCAGATTTACCGGCCGCGCACGGTAACCTCGGCAATGCACTTGCAGCGCTGGGCTGCCACGACGAAGCGATTGGCGCCTTCCAACGCAGCCTGACGCTACAACCTCATCAACCGGCGATGTATGCGAACCTTGGCAACTGCCTGTTTGCGGGCGGACAACTGGAAAGCGCGCTACATGCTTACGAGAACTGTTTGCGCCGATCACCCGGTGATGTCACATCGCTGGCAATGGTTGCTGCGATTTACACCAAGAAGGATCGACGCGACCTTGCCGGACAGTTACTGGACTTCGATGCTTTGTTGAGAATAGCGCCAGTGTCTCCGCCACAGTCGCAGACACTGGCGGAATACCTGGCCTCGCTACATGAATACCTGCTGGCCCATCCCTCTCTTCGTGCCGGCCAGGAGACCGGCGGTCTGTTGCCAGCGCAGCATCCGACGATAGCGCATTTGGTCAGTGCAATCCGCGGGCAGGTGCGTGACTACATCGCCACCCGCCCCGATACGTGGCAACCGGTTCCGGGATTAGGATCACTCTGGCAACCGCCGGAGGCCTGGCGATTGGACATGTGGGCGGCCCCTTTGCACCTCGAAGCCGGCCAACAAGCCCAAATACGCCCGTCGGGGTGGTTGAGTGGCCTTTTCTTTGTCGACTGTTCGTTGCCAGCCAAAAACTCATCGCAACTCGGCTGGATCGAATTCGGACAGTCAGCTGATGACCTGTGTTCGCAATCACAAACGCCGGTGCACCGATACCAGCCCAAAGCAGGAGAACTGGTGTTGTTCCCATCCTACTTTTATTACCAAAGCTTGCCACTTCGGGATGATAAACGCGGCGTCAGTATTTGCTTCGATATAGTTCCCCGCCGCGACCCACAATCGCCGGGCTAGCTATTAAAACGGGTAGTGGCAGAAGGGACCGGTCTCTTTAACCGGCCCGGCGCCGGGGGGTGGTGTACTGCGGCCATGTTGATGCTACCTTTGCTTTGCTTGTGAGATTACTGTGGCAGAACAAATAACGCATGATGTATTGATATTAGGCACCGGGCTGGCCGGGCTGCGTGCTGCGCTGGGGATTGCGCGCCGACTCGAGCAAAATGTGAATATCGGTCTGGTATCCAAAGTGCAGCTCATGCGCTCGCATTCAGTGTGTGCCGAGGGTGGCACGGCAGCAGTTCTGCAAAACGACGAAGGCGATAATCTCGACTTGCATGCCTGGGACACCATCAAAGGCTCGGACTTCCTTGCCGACCAGGATGTCGTATTCCGTTTTGTCGAACAGGCGCCTGATGAAATCTATCAATTGGAGCGTTGGGGTCTGCCGTGGTCACGCCGTGAAGATGGGCGAATTCTGCAACGTGATTTTGGCGGCCACAGCTTTCCGCGTGCAACCATGGCCGCGGACAAGACCGGTTTTTACGAAATGCAGACGCTGTACGACACGCTGCAGAAATACGACAACTTCACTCGCTACGATGAGGTTTTTGTCACATCTATCATCGTGGACGATGGCCATTTCTGTGCACTTACCGCTATCGATATGATGGATGGCAAGTTCCTGGTCTTGCGTGCACGCGCATTATTGATCGCCAGCGGTGGTGCCGGAACTCTCTTCGGTTTTACCACGTACTCCCAGACGGTAACCGGGGACGGGCTGGCAATGGCCTATCGCGCAGGCGTGGCGCTGGAGGACATGGAATTCATCCAGTTCCATCCCACCGGATTGGTTCCATCCGGCATCCTGATCACCGAAGGGTGCCGTGGCGAAGGCGGCTACTTGCTGAATAATACCGGCAAGCGTTTTATGAGTGACTATGCCCCGGGGAAAATGGAGCTGGCGCCACGCGACATTATTTCGCGTGCGATGATGCAGGAGATAGAGCAAGGCCGTGGTTTTTCGGGACCGGAAGGACTCGACTACCTGCACCTTGACCTGGCACATCTGGGGAAAGACGTCGTACTCCGGCGGCTACCCCTGATTCGGGAACTGTGCATGAAATTTGTCGATGTCGACCCTGTGGTGGACCCGATTCCGGTGCGCCCAGTCGCCCATTATTCGATGGGCGGAATAGAAACTGATATCCACGGTAAAACCAATATTGAGGGGGTATGGGCGGCCGGTGAGGCCGCTTGTGTATCCCTGCACGGCGCCAACCGGCTCGGCACCAACTCAACCGCAGAATGCCTGGTCTGGGGTGGTATCTGCGGCGAACAAATTGCCGACGTGTTGCAGGCGGGGCAGCCTCTGCCGGCCGTCCCGGCAGATCGGGTAGCGGCTGAAGAGCAACATGTTTTCGGCGATCTGCTCGAGCGTAAAGGTCCCCAGAATCCCTACGCATTGAGTCATGAGCTGCGTCGCCTTATGGATGAGTGTATGGGTGTCTTCCGCTCGCACGAGGGTATTTCGACCGGCCTGCGGAAACTCGGTGAGTTGCGCGGGCGCTGGCAGCAGATCGCCATTGAGGACAAGGGGCGCGTGTACAACAGTAATCTGGTCAACACGCTGGAACTGGAAAACCTGCTGGATCTTGCGGAGATCGCAATGATGGCGGCACTGGCACGCGAGGAATCCCGTGGTGGGCACGCACGCCGTGACTTTCCACAAAGAGATGATGAACACTGGCTCAAGCACACTCTGATCCGGCGCACTGACGATGGACCCGAAATCGGCGACAAACCGGTAACTATCACGCACTGGAATCCAGTGGAACGAAAATACTAGGATCTTTCCGGATGAAGCAAATCACCGGCAATAGCAACCGTATCGGTATTTGGCGCTGGCTCATGGGCGGCAGACATGGATTCGAAGGTTATCTTTATGTCCTGCATCGCATCAGCGGAGTGGCCTTGCTTTTGTTTCTCAGCATGCACGTCTTCTTTACCGGCTCGCGCCTGCTAGGACAAGAAACCTGGGAACGCCTGATGTCAATGACCAGGGGCCCGGTTTTTGTTTTCCTGGAATACCTGGTCTATTGCGCATTCATTTTCCATGCGTTCAATGGTGTTCGACTTATCCTGATAGAGCTTGGTATAGCCGTTGGGCGACCGGATCATCCGGTATTTCCGTATCGCGGATCGATACACAAACAACGACCGTTGATGATCGTGCTGATGATCGTCACGGGAATATTGATCGCCCTGGGTGGTTTTGACTTGCTACGGTTCCCACACTAGACCATGCGCGAAACAATATACTGGCTGCTGAATATCGTGTGCGCTGTCGTTATCCTGGTCCTGCTCGGATTACATATGGGCATCATGCACCTGGATGGTGTGCTTGCAGCGCTATTGAATACATCAGGGCATCCGCTGGCTTGGGAAAACATGCTGGAACGTGCGGGCAGCGGTTTTTTTAAGTCAACTTATGTTCTGCTTCTTGCTACGGCGCTGTTTCATGGTTTTTATGGCCTGCGCACGATGCTGCTGGAGTACTGGAGCAGCCCACGTGCGGAGCACATCGTCACGGTGATGTGCTGGGCCGCCGGTCTGACTCTGTTTTTCACCGGCGCCTATGTAACCATCAGTTTTGGCCCGGGTGCTGTGTAGTGAACCAGATAAAATTCAAGATACGGCGATACTCATCGGCCACAGACACTGCGCCATACTGGCAGACCTTCAGTGTGGAAACAGAACCCGGCATGACTGTGCTGCAGGGCCTGCAACAAATTCGGGAACGCCTCGATGCCACGCTTGCCTGGCGGCATTCCTGTCGCATGGGGGTTTGCGGTTCCTGCGCCATGATCATTAACAGCGAACCGCAACTCGCGTGCAACACCCAAATACAAAACCTGAGTGCGCAGATGATAACGCTCGAGGCACTCTGGAACTTTCCGGTTGCCAAGGATCTGGTACCGGACCTGATGCCGATGTTTGAGAAACACCGTGACATCGCGCCCTACCTGATTCGTGACGGCGGCGACCTGCCGAAGCCTGGCGAAAGCGAACTACGCCAGTCGCCCGAAGAACTCAATGAGTTTCTGCAATTCTCTTCCTGTATTAAGTGCGGTGCCTGCATGGCTGCATGCCCGACGCTGGCGAATGATCCACATTTTCTGGGGCCGATGCCGTTAACCGCAACTCATCGCTACAATAGCGATTCACGCGATACCGGCTTTTCCAAACGAAAAGAGAAAATGGATGGTCATCACAGCATCGCACACTGCCATTATGCCGCGGAGTGCACACGTGTGTGCCCCAAAGGTGTCGACCCGGCCCGTGCGATTCAACTGATGAAGCGCGACCTGGTGCTGGATCTGTTTCATTTTAGCCGCAGGTCGCCGGCGCAACCCTGCGACACCTGTGCCACCGTCGATCATGACTCACTCAAAGCACCGGTATTTACTGCCCGAGAGAAAAACTGAGGTTTGCCGCCACTTTTTTGGTCATACTTGGGATTAGGCTGCAAAGGAGGCCCAGATAGTGACTGAACACAAACTACCGGATCATATTGCTGCGATAAAACAACGTGGATGCGTGATGTGGCTCGATCAGGGGCCATCGCCGGAACTACGGGCCCGATTCGGCGACGGACCTATCGAAGTCAGTGGCATACGCCATGTTCGCGTCTGGGGCTTGCAGGTGGACGATGAGCGCGAGCTGCCCGGGCATGAGAGAACGTCAATACCGGACGAAGAACTGTGGCAGGTAGAGCTGGTCGCCACCGACGGCTCCCGGTTTGAAGTCAATGCGACGCTGGTTCGCCCGGCACCTTAGGACTGATCTTCTTAACTTTCCAGCAGTCGTACCAGTAACG
>JAOTXR010000139.1 GCA_029862285.1 Gammaproteobacteria bacterium | reverse complement strand
ATTGGGTACGCAAGAAGCCGTATAGGCGATGCCTCCCGTTACGAGATTCGTTTTGGCCTGAGTTACGATTTCTAGCAGAAATTCAGAAGAAATCTCGTTATTAAAAGGCGGCCCCTGGGCCGCCTTTTTTTTGAAGCGGCTTTTGCTTCGATCGAGTAAACTGTCGCTATGGCAACAGACGACAGTTCACTATTGAAGCGGGCGGAAGCAATGCGCGACGCGGCGCATGCCCGGTATTCCGGTTTTCGCGTGGGCGCGGCCCTGGTCGACGAGCACGGCGCCGTACATGTCGGTTGTAATGTGGAAGATGCGGCCTACCCCTTGGGTAGTTGTGCCGAGGCCAATGCTATAGCTGCCATGGTTGCCGCCGGTGGCAGTAAGATCTTTCGATTACTCGTTGTGGGTGGTACTGAAGAGCCGATTGCCTGTTCGCCTTGTGGCGGTTGCCGGCAACGCATTCATGAATTTGCCGACAGCGACACGCGGGTCGTTTACATGACGGACGATGGCGAGTTTGTCGAACGCACAATAGCGGAGCTGTTGCCCGGCGCTTTTAGTCTCTAGTCCAGGATCTCGCAAACGACGGGATTTTCCTGGCTCGCTGAGTCGGCGACCGTGCAGGCTCGTCTGAGCAAATCGGCAGCCAGATCGGCGTCAACTTTCGTGGCGGCGTGGACTACCGCAAGAGGCGTCTTTGGCCCGACGACCGTGCCAGTCGCTGCAATCCCGGTAAATCCAACCGCCAGGTCGAGCGTGTCATCGAGCTTTCTCCGGCCGCCACCGAGTTCGACGATAGCATTGCCAACGGCAAAGGCATCAACCGCGCTCAGATAGCCGGAAGCGTCCGGGTAGACGGGCCGCGTGACCGGCGCTTGTGGCAAGTAGCTGGCGTAGCGCTCGACAAAATCGGCGGGCCCGCCCAAAGCGGCCACCATCTTGCCAAATACCTCGGCCGCCTTGCCGGAAACGACAGCATTGTTGCTGCGCTCTTTCGCAGCGTCGCGATCCTGCTCCAATCCACCAATGACGAGCATCTCGGCGCAGAGGGCCATAACGACCTCATCAAGTCGGGTTTCGCGGTATGAGTTCCGGAGATAAGCAACGGACTCAGCAATCTCGACCGCGTTTCCAGCTGTTTGCCCGAGCGTCTGGTTCATGTCAGTAATCACGGCATGGCATTTCAGGCGACTTTTTTGCGCCGTACCAATGATACTGGCTGCCAGCTCACGGGCACGTTCGACGGTAGGCATGAAAGCCCCTGTTCCACACTTTACGTCCACGACCAGGCCTTCCAGTCCGGCGGCGATTTTTTTCGACAATATCGATGCGGTAATCAAAGGAACCGATTCGACGGTCGAAGTTACGTCACGAATGGCATAGAAACGGCGATCGGCCGGCGCCAGATCCGCAGTCTGGCCGATGATGGCGCAACCCACGGACTTGACGACTTTCATGAATTCGTCCAGGTCGGGTGTGGCCCGATAACCCGGGATACAGCCGATCTTGTCCAACGTGCCACCGGTATGGCCCAGGCCACGCCCCGAAATCATCGGCACAAAACAGCCACAGGCGGCTGCTATCGGTGCAAGCAAAAAACTCACCTTGTCGCCGACACCGCCGGTGGAATGTTTGTCCACCACAGGTCCATCGAGTTCGTAATCCCGCCAGTTCAGTGTCACACCGGAGCGGGCCATAGCCACGGTGAGTTTTCCGGCTTCCGCCGTCGACATGGAATTGAGGAAAATGGCCATGGCCAACGCCGATACTTGTTCTGCCGGTATGCTTTCGTCCGCAAGGCCGTTTACGAAGAATTCAATTTCGGCATCGGACAGCGTTTCGCCGTCGCGTTTCTTGCGGATAACATCGCTAAACAGCATCGTTTGCTAGCGCGTTCCGAACAATCGATCACCCGCATCGCCGAGACCGGGGACTATGTATTTTTTTTCATTCAAACGCTCGTCCACGGCAGCGGTGTAAATAGTCACATCGGGATGCGACTGCTCGACACGTTCGATCCCTTCCGGGCAGGTTACGATACATACGACGATTACTTTCTCGACGCCGTTTTTCTTCAAAATGTCCAGCGCGGCAGTCGTGGAACCACCGGTGGCGAGCATCGGATCGATCACAATGTAGAGCGCATCTCTGTTAGCCGGGACCTTGTTGTAATACTCGACCGGTTTCTTGGTGGCTTCATCACGATACATGCCCATGAAACCAACCCTCGCCGTGGGTACCAGACCGAGGATACCGTCGAGCATGCCGACGCCGGCACGCAGTATTGGCACGACAACAATGTCGTTAGCGATCTTTTGGCATTGTGCCGTGGCGACAGGCGTCTCGACGGAGACGTTTTCGACCTCGACGTGCTTGAGGGCGTCGTAGCAGACAAACATCGTGATCTCTGTCGCCAGTTCGCGGAATCGCTTGTGGCCGGTTTCGGCATCGCGCAGAATTGCCAGCTTATGCTGTATACATGGGTGTTTTACTTCGACGTGCATACTTCCCCCTTGCCCGGCCTGAAACCCAATGCATGGGTTGTTCAGGTAAAGTAACATGAAAAAGCGCGGCGCAGCCATTGAGCGCACGCCGAAAACGGCAGCAGAGGACTACGGCCTATGGCAAAGCTCTATTTTTATTATTCGTCGATGAATGCCGGTAAAACGACGGCGTTGCTGCAGGCAAGTTACAACTACCGGGAGCGCGGCATGGACACACTGGTATTGTCGCCTTCGTTCGACAACCGATATGGCGCCGGACGGGTCGTGTCGCGCATTGGCCTGGAAGCCGAGTCGCATACGTTTCATAAGACTGACAATCTGCTGCAAATTGTAAGGGACTACCTAAGCGACACCGCCGTTGATTGCCTGTTGATCGATGAGGCGCAGTTTCTGAGCAAGAAGCAGGTATTTCAGTTAGGCGATGTGACCGACGAACTCGATATTCCTGTGCTTGCCTATGGTTTGCGCACCGATTTCCAGGGCGAGCCTTTTGAAGGCAGCAAATACCTGCTGGCCTGGGCCGATAATTTAAAAGAGATCAAGGCGATCTGTGATTGCGGCTCAAAGGCAACCATGGTTATCCGTCTCGATGAGGCGGGCAACACCATTTGCGATGGATCGCAGATCGAGATCGGCGGTAATGACCGTTATCTCTCGCTGTGCCGGCGCCATTTCCGGAAACGTTTCTATGGCGACGCCTAGTACGCCCCGGACGCTCGTCGCCACGGGAATTCTGTGGCTGGCGACGGCCCTCAGCGCCGATGCGAATGAGGCCTATCTGCCGCCATTGGCGGCAGCCCGGCAACCCCAAAGCCTGGATCTGGTCGTCAGCAGTGATGACCCATGGATCACCCCGGCTGAACGCAGCGGACTGAGTGAGACACCACGGTATACCGAGACCGTTGCCTGGTTGCAGCGGCTCGTTGCTGCGGCACCCGAGCTGGAGATGATCTCCATCGGGCAGAGCGATCAGCATCGCGACATCTGGATGGTGGTTGCTTCGGCAAGCGGGGCCGCAACGGCCAAAGAGCTGTCGCGAGAGAAAAACCCCGTGCTGTTAGTGCAGGCTGGTATACACGGTGGCGAAATCGACGGCAAGGATGCCGGCATGATGTTGTTGCGCGACCTGACGGTTGCCGGCAAGCGACGCTCGTTGCTCGAAAAAGCGAGTCTGTTGTTTATTCCTATCCTGAACGTTGATGGTCACGAGCGATTTTCAAGGCACGGCCGCATCAACCAGCGCGGGCCTGCCGAAATGGGCTGGCGCAGCAACGGTCGAAATCTCAACCTGAACCGTGACTATGCCAAGCTGGAAACCCCGGGCGTGCGGGCGGTCATCAAGATAATCAACGAGTGGAAACCGGATCTCTATGTCGATGTGCATGTAACAGATGGTGTCGACTACCAGTACGACATCACCTGGGGCTACAACGGGCAGCACGCCTGGTCGCCAGCGGTTTCTGGCTGGCTGGCGACTCATCTGGAACCGGCCGCGACCGCCGCGCTTAGCCGGCGCGGGCACACGCCCGGACCGCTAATTTTTGCGAAAAACCATATTGATTACACAGACGGGATTTTGTCGTGGACTGCCAGCCCCCGTTATTCCAGTGGTTATGGGGATGCGCGGCACCTGGCGACAGTACTGGTCGAAAACCACTCGCTGAAACCGTATGGCCAGCGTGTGCTGGGTACTTATGTGCTGCTCGAGTCCATGCTGGAAGTCCTTGGGGAGCACGGATATGCACTACGCAAGGCAAGTCGCAAGGACAGACGCGCAACCCCGGACGACGTTGCCCTGAGTTGGGAAGAGGGCGCCGCAGTTTTACCGGAATCGATGTTGTTCAAAGGCATTGAGTCGAGACGGGAATACTCACCGGTTGCAGGCGGTAGTGTTGTGCGTTGGACCGGGGTGCCAGTCGAACTGAGTGTTGCGGTGCGGACCAACGATCAACCCGGTATCACCGTAAAACGGCCCAGGCGCTATTACATTCCTGCAGCCCGTTCCGATATTGCCAACAAACTGCGTGTTCATGGCATTGAGGTGCATGACATTCGCTCGCCCAAGACCGTCGCTGTGAGTTATTACCGATTGAGCGACGCCCGCCTGGAGGATGAAACCTTTGAGGGCCGGATGCGGATTGAGCCGGGAACGATCACCACTGAGCAACGTGAGGTGACGTTTGGGGTTGGTGACTTTTTTGTCAGTACCGATCAACCGTTCGGTACGCTTGCGATGCTGTTACTCGAACCGCAATCGCCCGATTCTCTGCTGCAGTGGGGTTATTTCCTCGAGATTATGAATCGCACCGAGTATTTCGAAACCTATTTTGCCGAACCAATGGCGGCGCAGCTGCTGATTGACAATCCTGAACTTGCGCGACGATTCCGCGAAAAAATTGCCGGCGACATGGAATTTGCAGATGACCCGGAAGCCAGGCTCCACTGGTTTTATCAGCAGACTTCCTACCATGATGATGAATACCGGCTCTATCCCATCGCCCGCAGTCTGAACTAATTTGACGCCAAAACAGTCAGAAAAACGGGAGGTGTTGCGATGAACGGACACGTCAAGTCCAGCCGCCGGAAGTTTTTGCAGGCTAGTGCTGCCACTGCCCTGGCTGCGGCCGCGCCTTGGGCATTCGCTCAGGCGCGCGACCCTATCGTCCGGCGCATACCGGGGAGCAGCGAGGAAATCCCGGTCATCGGCATGGGCAGTTGGGGGACATTCGACATCGGCAACAAACAGCGTCTGCGCCGTGACCGGGTGCAGGTTCTACGCAATTTTTTCAACAACGGCGGCACGTTCATTGACTCCTCGCCGATGTACGGCTCTTCGGAAGAAAATATCGGCTATTGCCTGCAGGAGATTGGAACGGATGCGGTGTTTTCGGCGACCAAGGTATGGATACTGGGCCAGCAAAACGGTGTCGAGCAGATGCAGCATTCCGCGGGGTTATGGGGCGTACCGCGTTTCGATCTGATGCAAATCCACAATTTTTTGGATTGGAAGAACCACTTGCGCACCCTGCGTCAGTGGAAGGACGAGGGACGTGTGCGCTATATCGGTATCACCACATCGCACGGCCGGCGGGCAAAAGATATGGCGCAGGTAATAGCCAGCGAACCGGATATTGACTTTATACAGATTACTTACAATATTGCCGATCGCGATGCGGAGAAACGGCTACTGCCACTCGCCGCCGATCATGGCAAGGCCGTCATCATCAACCGCCCGTTTCGACGCAAGCAACTGATCAACGACGTGTCGCGAGCGTCGCTGCCACAATGGGCCGGTGAAATAGAGTGCGATAACTGGCCACAATTCCTGCTCAAGTTCATCGTTTCTCATCCCGCAGTCACTTGCGCAATTCCCGCAACTTCACGCGCCGACCACATGATCGAAAACATGGGCGCCTGTTATGGACCCTTACCGGATGCAACCATGCGGACGAAAATGGTCAGCTATTTCGAGTCTGTATGACGCACTGGTATGTTGACATCGGTTGATGTTTCAATCTTTGAACTGGCGCATTGTTTACGGCCTGATCCTGCGCTATGGTCTGGCTCAAATGACACTGAAGCAGCGCGTCGAACAACTGTTGCCCAACTGGGAAGGCTGGTACCCCAGCCTGTTCGATGCAGCGCGTGATCTGGGAGTCATTCGCGCCCGG
>JAOTXR010000138.1 GCA_029862285.1 Gammaproteobacteria bacterium | reverse complement strand
ACTCGGCGGGCAGGACTTACTGAGTTACGAAATTTTCGAGCAGGCCCGGCGTGATGGCATTAAAGGGTTCACTTTTCCGACTCATTTCATGCCGATCACACAGTTTTTTAGCACACCGAATTTCTTCGCCCAACTCGGTTCGGGTTCCAGCGCGCACAAGTTCAATACCGTAAAAGACTACGATAATTTTCTGGGCCGTATCGATGGGTTCGTCGTGTGGATGGACCAGGCGATAGAAAACATGGGCCAGGGTATGGAGCGGGGCGTTGTGCGGCCGCGCATCATAATGGAAAAAGTGTTGCCGCAACTATCTGCGCACATTCAGGCCGACGTTACCAAAACTGTTTTTTATCGGGTTGTCGCCGAGATGCCCGAGACTATCGAAGGCGAGAATCGCGATCGGCTTACCGCAGCCTACGAAGACGCTATTGCGAACAAAATTGTGCCTGCCTATCGCAGGCTGCATGACTTTATCAAAGACCAGTACCTGGAAGCCGCCAGCGAAGACATAGCGTTAACGGCACTCCCGGGTGGTGAAAAATGGTACGCATTTCTGGTGCAGCAGCGCACCACCACCGATCTCACACCGGAGAAGATACACAACATCGGCCTGGGCGAAGTCGAACGCATCCGCGGCGAAATGGAGTCCATTAAGCAAGGTGTCGGTTTTGACGGCGATTTACCTGCCTTTTTCGACAGCCTGCGTACCGATGAACGTTTTTATCATGACGAAGCAGAAGAGCTACTGGAAAGCTACCGGGCCCTGAAGTCGACGGTAAACGCCGCGGCATCGGACCTATTTTCGTTAATGCCAAAAGCCGATTTCGAAGTCCGCGCCGTAGAGGCTTTTCGGGAACGTTCGGCGTCGGGTGCGTCTTATATGATGCCGGCACCGGATGGTTCGCGACCCGGCATTTTCTACGTCAACACTTACGATTTGAAGGCACGGCCAAAATACATGGCCGAAGTCTTGTACCTGCACGAGGCCGTGCCGGGACACCACTACCAGATCGCGCTGGCGCAAGAACTCGACTTGCCGATGTTTCGGCGTTTTGGCGGATATACCGCTTACGCCGAAGGCTGGGGTCTGTACGCCGAGTCGCTGGGGCCGGAGTTGGGTCTTTACACTGACCCGTATCAGCATTTTGGGGCGCTCGATGCCGAGATGGTGCGGTCGATTCGGCTGGTCGTGGACACGGGTATGCATGCCAAGGGCTGGAGTCGTGAAAAAGCGCTGGAGTTCATGATGGCCAATTCCAGTATCAGTGAGACACGAGCCGTATCCGAAGTGGAGCGTTATATAGCCGTTCCCGGACAGGCCCTGGCCTACAAGATCGGCCAGCTGAAAATTAGCGAACTACGCGCGCGGGCCGTGAAGGCATTGGGCGACAGGTTCGACTTGCGTGAATTTCATGCCGAGGTTTTGCAGGATGGTTCGTTGCCGTTGAGCGTGCTGGAAGCAAAAATCGATCGCTGGATAGCCAGCCCGTCTGGATAGAGGGTTCCCATGTTGAAACAAATGACAGCCGCGTGTGTTGCTGCACTGTTGCTGGCAAGCGTAGCAGGCGCCAGACCGGATGCCGATCAGATTGACAGCCGTACGCTGGATAACGGCCTGCGGGTAATAATCTGGCCCGATCACGATATTCCAAATATCGCGCTGTATAACTGGGTTCGTGCCGGTGCGCGTAACGAATACCCGGGCATCACCGGTATTGCGCATTATTTTGAACACATGATGTTCAACGGCACCGCGACACGCGGAGCCGGTGAATTCGATCGGGTCATGTCGGCCGATGGTGGTAGTAACAATGCATATACCAGCGACGATCTGACCGTTTACCAGGACTGGTTTCCCCGGTCTGCGCTTGAGTTGGTACTGTCGTTGGAAGCCGATCGCATTCAGAACCTGGCCTTTGATCCAGAAGTGGTCGAAAACGAGCGCGGTGTCGTGTACTCCGAGCGACGGTTGCGCGTCGATAACAACAACTCGGGAAAACTGAGCGAACAATTGCAGGCAACGGCGTTTGTTGCACATCCCTATCAAAACCCGGTTATTGGCTGGCCGTCCGATATTGAATCATGGACGATGGAGGACCTGCAGACTTTCTACAAAACCTACTATGCACCCAATAACCTGACGCTGTTGCTGGTTGGTGATATCGACCCGGCCGAAGGATTTGCACTGGTAGAAAAATACCTGGGCCCGATTCCCGCGCAGGCGCCACCGGCCGAGTTACGCACTGTAGAACCCGAACAGAAAGGCGAGCGGCGCATCGAGCTGACCTTGCCGGCGCAGACGCCACTGCTGCAAATGGCCTGGCATTCCGGCAGCGCGTCAGACCCGCAAATGCCGGCGTTAAACCTACTCATTAGTATATTGGCGCGTGGCGATTCCTCGCGGTTGCATCAACTGCTGGTCGAGCAGGAGCAGGCGGCTATCGGTGTCGGCGCCTATGTTCACGAGGGCTTCGATCCGAATCTGACCTGGCTTTTTGCCACGCTGCCCAATGGCGGCGAACTTGCGCGTGCTGAAGCACTGATCGACCGCACCATAGCCGATATCGTCGAAAACGGTGTGACTGAAGCCGAGATACAAAAAGCCAAGAATCTCTGGACTGCCAGTTTCTGGCGCAGTCTTGCAACTATCGACGGCAAGGCTGATGTATTGGGTACTTATGAAGTCTTTCACGGCGACTACCGGAAACTTTTCGACGCACCGAAGCTGGTCGATGCCGTTACTGTAGAAAATATTCGCAATGTGGCGGCAGCCGTACTGGTCAAAAGCAACCGCACAACCGGCGTGGTAATTCCCCAGCAGCAAGGCGGAGGCGCATGATGAGGTTGATAGCTGCAGCGCTGATTGCTATTGCCTTGACTGGCTGTGCTTCAGTCGCCGTCGACGACGTTGCCAAGGGTACTGCCGCTAAGGCTGCAACCGGACAGGCGAGAGACTACTCTGTGTTCCTTAACCGGCCGCCATTGCTGCCGGACTATACGCGGGTCGAACTGGATAACGGCGCGGTGCTGCTGTTGCTGGAAAAACCCGAGGTACCGCTGATCGGGTTTGAGGCGATCGTTCGGGGTGGCTCAACGGCGGACCCGCAAGGCAAGGCTGGAACAGCATCGTTGCTTGCCGAACTGCTCCGAAAAGGGGCGGGCGAACGCAATGCTGCTGAGTATGCATCGACCGTAGAAGGGCTCGGTGGTGAGCTCGATACCGGCGCCGGTCTGGAAATGCTTCAGGTAAGCGGCAGTTTTCTCAGCAGCGATGCGACCGCCGCTGTTGGTTTGCTGGCGGACATGCTGATGCGTCCACAGCTCGACGAGAGCGAGTTCCTTAAGCTGCGCGATCGCGCGGCGCAATTCATCAAGGCCGCAAAAGACCGCTCGCCGAATCGGCTGTTGAATATTTATGCGGAGTCATTTCTATTCGACGGTCATCCATATGGACGTCCCAGCTTTGGCGATGAGACGAGTTTGGCCACGATCGGCATCGATGAAGTCAGACAATATTATCGTGATCAGGTTGGTGCGGATCGCCTGATAGTCGCGGTAGCCGGCGATTTTGAAACTGACCGGATGATTGCGCTATTGCGCGGTGCTTTCGGTTCCTGGCGCGGCGCGGCCGGGAAAATGCCGGAATACGGATCAGCCGAGGATGTAGCCGGTGGACGCGTGCTGTTAATTGACAAACCGGACGCGACGCAGACTTATTTTTGGATGGGTAACGTTGGGGTGAGCAAGTATTTTCCGCAGCGCGCGAGTCTGGTCTTGACCAATGTGGTTTTCGGCGGCCGGTTTACCTCGATGCTCAATACGGCTTTGCGGGTAGAGTCGGGGCTGACCTATGGCGCACGCTCGCGTCTGAGTCGGCCACGCAAAGCCGGTTCGGTCAGTATTTCGTCGTTTACTGCCACAGAAACCACGGTCGAGGCAATTGATATGGCACTGGATGTCCTGGACAAGCTGCATGAGTCAGGGCTGGACGACACATCATTGGCCTCATCCAAGGCCTATATACTCGGTCAGTTTCCGCTGGCCTTCGAGACTGGCCGGCAACTGGCCCGACAGATTGGCCAGCTGGAGTTTTTCGGACTGGATACCGGCTATATCAACGCCTATGCTCAGGAACTGGTGAAGGCCGATCGGGCGGGGATAGACTGGGTAATAGACACCGTCTATCCTGAGCGCGACGAGTTGGTTTTCGTGCTGATCGGCAATGCCGGGGCGATACGGGCGGATGTCGCCAAGTACGGAAAGTTAACTGAAATGGCAATTATCGAGCCAAGTTTTTCGCCACGCTGAATAAAGGAAAGAAAGGCACAGCATGACGGATGGGTCAGTAAGTACTGCCAGGGTCGCCGCGGCCGCGATTTCACCCGAGCGTTTGAGTGACGCCTTGAACAAGGCGACTCTCTGGCTGGACAACAATCAGCTCGAAGATGGGTCCTGGGTGGGGATGCTCGAGTCCAACCAGTGCATGGAGGCGGAGTGGTTATTGCTGATGCACGTCGTCGGACGAAACGACGACCCAAAAAAACCCGGCCTGATACAAACCGTTCTTGACGCACAACGCGACGACGGGTCATGGGAAGTCTATTACGATGCACCGACCGGCGACATAAATGCCACTGTCGAATGCTATACAGCACTACGCGTACATGGCATAGCGCCTGAACACGAAGCGCTGCAAAAAGCGCGTGAGTGGATATTTGCCAATGGTGGTCTGCGTGAGATACGCGTGTTCACCCGCTACTGGTTGTCACTGATTGGCGAATGGCCATGGGAGGCCTGTCCAAACCTGCCCCCCGAGATAATTTTATTGCCAGATTGGTCACCGATAAATATTTACGATCTTGCCAGCTGGGCGCGAGGCACGGTGATGCCACTGGCAGTATTGTCCGCCCGTCGTGCCGTTTATCCGTTGCGGGCAGACCGCCGGCTGGATGAGTTGTTCCCGGCAGGCCGTGAGCAAATGGATTACACTTTGCCACGCAAAATAGGCGACGTGTGGGAACTGGCTTTTCGCGGCGCTGACAAATTGCTGCACACTTATCAAAACCTGGGCAATGCTACCGGCATTCTGCCGTTGCGTGAGTTTGCGATTCGCCGCTGTCTCGAATGGATTATTTCGCGACAGGAAGAAGACGGTGCCTGGGGCGGGATTCAACCGCCGTGGATCTATTCAGTCATCGCGTTGTATCACGAAGGGTACGAACTGGATCATCCGGTGGTCAGCAAGGGCCTGGATGCGCTGGATGCCCACTGGACCTATGAAAAGGGCGGATCGTTGCGAGTGCAGGCCAGCGAATCAATTGTCTGGGATACCTTGCTGGCATTGCTTGCCATGGCCGATTGTGATCGCAAACTCGCCGACGCACCGTCAATGCAGCGTGCGCTGGAATGGGTGCTCGACAAGCAGGTTACAACCGGCGGCGACTGGCAGGTCAAGGTCAAGGGCGTTGCGCCGGGCGGCTGGCCATTCGAGCGGGCAAACAATAATTATCCGGACGTTGACGACACGGCTCTGGCATTAATGGTACTGGTGCTGTTGCGCGATCAATATGAGGACCGCACACGCATCGACAGTGCGATAACCCGGGCAACTGACTGGATCGTTGCCATGCAAAGCACCAACGGCGGCTGGGCAGCCTTTGATAAAGACAATGACAACGAGTTGCTGACCAAGCTGCCGTTTTGCGATTTTGGCGAAACGCTCGATCCACCGAGTGCCGATGTAACCGGTCATGTGCTGGAGGCCTTTGGTCTGATGGGTTTGACGGCCGACGATGCAACGGTGCAGCGTGGGCGTACTTTCCTGATTGATGAACAGGAACAGGATCGCAGCTGGTTTGGCCGATGGGGCGTTAACCACATTTATGGCACCGCCGCAGTGCTGCCGGCGTTGGCGGCGATCGGCGAAGACATGCAGCAGGATTGGATTCGAGACGCTGCGGCCTGGATCGTCGAGCATCAAAACGAGGACGGCGGCTGGGGCGAGAGTTGTGCCTCGTATATGGACTATACAATGCGTGGTCGCGGTGAGAGCACCGCATCACAGACCGGTTGGGCGTTGATGGCACTGCTGGCGATGGGCGATCCAGCTTATCGGGTGCCGGTCGAACGCGGGCTGGCTTTCCTTATTGGCACCCAGAAGCCTGACGGTACCTGGGACGAAC
>JAOTXR010000136.1 GCA_029862285.1 Gammaproteobacteria bacterium | reverse complement strand
CGCCGCGGCGGTCACCGCGGGTCTTGCGATGACCGGTTTGCGTGCCGCGAATTTTTCCTCCGGCCAGGGCATCGCCTATATGCACGAGTCGCTTTATGCCGCAGTCGGCAAACGGCTGACCTACGTGTTGAACATGGGCTGTCGCGCCATGACCAAAGCAACGCTCAATGTCCATGCAGGTCACGACGACTATCACTGTGTCGACGATACCGGCTTCTTCCAGGTGTTCGCCAAGAATGCACAGGGCGTTGCAGACCTCAATATTATCGCCCACCGCGTCGCCGAGCTGGCGCTAACACCTGGCATCGTCGGGCAGGACGGTTTTCTCACAACTCATTTAATCGAGTCGTTGATGATCCCCGAGCGGGAACTGATTGCCGAGTTCCTTGGCACACCGGCGGACATCATCGATACACCGACACCCGCGCAACGGATCATTTATGGCGACAAACGGCGGCGCATACCCGAACTGTGGAATGTTGACGAGCCGCTGATGGCGGGCGTGGTGCAAAACCAGGATTCCTACATGCAGAGCGTGGCGGCGCAGCGCCCGTTTTTCTTCGATCACGTCGCAGAACTGACCGACGAAGCATTCGCCGAATTTGCCCGTCTCACCGGGCGCGAGTATGCGCGCGTCCAGACCTACCGGGCCGACGATGCCGATTACCTCATTCTCGGCCAGGGCAGTCTGATTACCAGCGCCGAAGCGGTTGCCGATTACATGCGTACTGAGCGCGGTATCAAAGTCGGCGTGGTCAATCTCACCGTGTTCCGTCCGTTTCCGGCCGATTTACTGGGCGAAATACTGAAAGGCAAAAAGGGTGTCGCCGTCCTTGAACGCGTCGATCAACCATTGGCGGTCGACTTGCCACTGATGCGCGAAGTACGGGCGACGTTGTCAAAATGCCTGGAAAACGGCCGCAACAAAAAGGCGGCGGCGTATCCGGACCTGGCCACTTACAAATCGCTTAAAGACCTGCCAGAGCTGTATTCCGGTTCCTTTGGCCTGGGCAGCCGCGACCTGCAGCCCGAAGGCATCGTCGGCGCGATCGAGAACATGTTGCCCGACGGCGATCAGAAACGCCTGTTCTACTTATCCATCGATTTTGTACGCAAGACGGCGCTGACACCGACACAGAAGGTTTATCAGCAAACGGTCACCGACGCCTATCCGCATGTCGCGGGGCTGGCGGTCAAAGGCTCCGAGAACCCCAACCTGATGCCCAAAGACAGCATCACCGTACGCATGCACTCGGTCGGTGGCTGGGGTGCAATCACCACCGGCAAAAATCTGGCGATGACTCTGTTTGACCTGCTCGGCTATCACGTCAAGGCCAATCCGAAATACGGTTCGGAAAAGAAAGGCCAGCCAACCAGCTATTACCTGGCGGCTGCGCCGGAACCGATTCGTATCAACTGTGAGTTTCACTATGTCGACGTCGTCCTGTCGCCTGACCCGAATGTGTTCAGCCATACCAACGCGGTAGCCGGGTTGACCGAAGGCGGCATCCTGGTAATGCAAAGCGATGCAAAATCGGCCGATGAATTCTGGCGCAACATCCCGCTCGAATATCGCAAGACCATTGTCGAAAAGAAAATCCAGGTCTATTACGTGGATGCTTTCAGTATCGCGCGCGACGAGGCTACCGATCCGGAACTGCAGTTACGCATGCAGGGTATAGCCTTCCAGGGGGCATTCTTCGCAACTTCGCCGCTACTGAAAAAGCACAGGCTGAGCGAGGCATCGCTACTGGCTGCGATACGCGAGCAGCTGCAACACAAGTTTGGCTCAAAGGGTGCGCGGGTGGTCGAAGACAACATGCGCGTGGTCAAGCGCGGCTTTGAAGAGATTCGGGCCGTAACGGAAATGCCGCTCGGCAAAGACGAGCGCAAAGGCAATGGTCACACAGCGGTGCCTGTCATGGTCAAACGCCGCCCGCAGAGTGAATCGGCCAGCGCTGATATTCATCGTTTCTGGAGTCAGACAGGCAGCCTCTATGCACAGGGCAAGGGCAATGATGTCGAGGCCGATCCCTTCATGAGCATGAGTCTGATGCCGGCGGTATCTGCGCATTTCCGCGACATGACGTCCATTCGTTTCGAACATCCGGAATGGATACCCGAGAATTGCACTGCCTGCGGTGACTGCTACACGGTCTGCCCCGATACTGCCATCCCCGGGCTGGTCAACGACGTTGGCCAGGTACTGGAGACAGTGGTGCAACGGCTGCGCAAGAAAGGCGAAGCGGTGGAAATGCTGCCCGCTGCAATACGCCGTATGGAGACGGTACTACGCAAGCTGTTACAGGAAGCCGATGAGACTGCCCCGGTAGAGGAACTGATTGACGCTGCTATAGAGGTGACGATAAACGACGATGCCGCCGTCAACGGTGGTCGCGAACAACTACACAGCGAGTTCGAGGCGTTCCGGGCAGAGCTGGGCGACTTCCAGTTTGCCCTGTCACGCCCCTACTTCACCCAGCCGGAAAAGAAACAGTCCGGCAATGGTGGTTTGCTCAGCATTACCGTCGATCCGTACACCTGCAAGGGCTGCATGGAGTGCGTCGAAGTCTGCGATGACGATGCGCTGCGTCCCGTCACACAGACCGATAGCACTATTGAGGCGTTGCAGAGGAACTGGGATTTCTGGCTCGATCTGCCAAACACACCGGAAAAATTCATTCGTGTCGACGATCTGGAGGAAGGTATCGGCGCGCTGGAAACAATACTCCTTAATAAGGGGGCCTATCTGCCGTTTTCCAGCGGTGACGGTGCCTGTCTCGGTTGTTCGGAAAAAACCGTGATGCATCTCTTCGTTGCCACGGCAGAATCGCTGATGCAGCCACGGGTTACGGCACATGTAAGAACACTCGACGAGCTGATCGCCAAGCTCAAGCGACACGTGCAACTGAAGCTGGTCCATGAAATAGATCTTGGCGATGCCGATGAGATCGCCGCAATGTTGTCGCAACAAGACGGCGACCTGACGCTTGCCTCCATTGCCAAGCGGATCGAACAGACGCACGAAGCCGAACCCATTGATCGCGAATGGCTAAAACACATGACCGGCCTGATCAACAGCCTGGAAACCCTGCGCTGGAATTACACCAAGGGTATAACCGGTAACGGCCGGGCAAGCCTGGGCATGCTCAATGCCACGGGTTGCACTTCTGTGTGGGGCAGTACTTTTCCCTTTAACCCCTATCCTTTCCCCTGGGCGAATCATCTGTTTCAGGACAGCGTATCGGTCGCCATGGGTGTATTCGAGGGCCACATGGCCAAGATGGCCGAGGGATTCAAAGCAATTCGCGTTGCCGAACTGGAATTGGCCGGCAAGTACGAACCGGCTGTACACGACGAGCAGTTCCGTTACTTTGGCTGGGAGGACTTTTCCGACGAAGAATTCCATTTGTGTCCGCCGGTAGTCGCTGTCGGCGGCGATGGCGCGATGTACGACATAGGTTTTCAAAATCTCTCGCGCGCGATGATGTCGGGCAAGCCGGTAAAGGTTTTTGTAGTCGATACGCAGGTCTACTCAAATACCGGTGGCCAGGCATGCACTTCCGGTTTTTATGGCCAGGTTTCCGATATGGCGCAGTTCGGCAAGGCCATAAAGGGCAAGCAGGAAATCCGCAAAGAGATCGGGCTCATTGCCATGGCGCATCGCACGACATATGTGTTGCAGAGCACGATGGCCTATTCCAATCACATGATCGAAGGCTTTGTACAGGGTTTGATGTCACGTCGCCCTGCGTTATTTAACCTGTATACGTCATGTCAGCCGGAACATGGTATCGGTGATGACATGGGCAATCATCAGGCCAAACTGGTCGTCGAATCGCGTGCCTATCCGCTGTTCCGCTACGATCCTGACCGCGGCAAGACACCGGCGGAATGCTTCGACCTCGACGGCAACCCGATGATGAATCGTGACTGGCCGGTCGCAACCATTAAATATATCGACAAGGGCCGCGAAAAAACGATGGAGCTGCCGACAACCTTTGCAGATTTCGCCGTCACAGAAACCCGTTTCCGTAAGCACTTTAGAAAAATTCCGCGCGATGCCTGGCACGAAGACATGGTGCCGCTGGCCGAGTATATCGACCTCGACGAAGATGACCGCGAGGAAAGAGTGCCCTATATCTGGGCCCTCGATGCCAAACGAAACCTCGGCAGGCTCCTGGTTGCAGAACCGATGGTGCGGTCGACTGAAGAACGGCGTGACTTCTGGATTATGCTTAAGGCGCTGGCTGCCGACACTACCGAGGCAGCACCGGAAGACGAAGAACTGGAATCGCGGATCCGCCAGGAAGTAGTCAGCAAGATTACCGCCGGATTGATGGACCTGGCTGGTGACGCCGGTGTCACCGGTCTCGCCGATGCGCTTGCAGCTACCACGACCGCAACAGCAACGCCGGCCACCGAGCCTGCCACTGCTGTCAGCCCAGCGGCGGCGGCACCCGCCGCAGCACCAGTCAGCGGTGAGTACATGGCACCGTGGCTCGAAACCGAAGAGTGCACATCGTGCGATGAGTGCATCGACATCAACCCGGATATTTTTGCCTACAACGACGCCGGTCTGGCGATTATCAAGAACCCTGAGGGCGGGCCCTATCGCGACCTGGTCAAGGCCGCCGAAAAATGCACGGCCGAAATAATCCATCCGGGATTACCGCGGGATCGCAGCGACAAAGACATCGCCAAGTGGATCAAGCGTGGTGAAAAGAAAAACTAGATGAACGCGATCAGGACAACACGACAATGACCGGGATTCTGGACACTGCGCTGGGTGGCCCGAGTTTTCGCCACGGAATACATCCACGGGATCACAAAGACGATACCTGCGGTCTGGCAATTCGTCAGTTTCCGTTTGCGCCGGTATTGATCGTGCCTTTGCGTCAGCACCTCGGTGCCCCTGCCGTGGCGGTGGTCCGGGCGGGGCAGGAAGTCGCCCGCGGTCAGACCATTGCTACACCAGATGGCTTCATGTCGGTGGCGATGCATGCACCGGTTTCCGGCGTAGTGCAAAAGATCGACCTGGCACCAACAATAAGCGGCGAGATGGTTGAGAGTGTGTTTATCGAGCCGCTGCCTGCATCGACCCAGGAAATTGACGACGGTGAACCCTGTGATCTGGCAACCGCATCAGCAACCGAGATCATGACGGCAATACAAAACGCCGGCATCGTGGGTTTGGGTGGCGCCGCATTCCCGACCCACGCAAAACTGCGTTTCCCGGACGACAAGCATGTCGAGACACTCATTATTAACGGTGTGGAGTGCGAACCGTACCTGACCACCGATCATCGGGTCATGCTGGAGCAAACCGCGGATATATATTCCGGCATCCGCTATCTGATCAATGCTACCAAAGCTGCCAAGACCGTTATTGCCGTCGAGGCAAACAAACGCGACGCAATTACAACGCTGGAACGGATGCTGCCAGCCGATCTGCCGGTTTCGGTTGCCGTACTAAAGGTCAAATATCCCCAGGGAGCGGAGAAGATCCTCATCAAGGCTTTGCTCGGTCGCGAAGTACCCCAGGGCGGATTGCCGATCGATGTCGGCGTGCTTTGCACCAATGTCGCAACGACGGCCGAAATCGGCAGACTGTTACCACATGGCCGCGGAATCCAGGAACGGGTCATCACAATTGCAGGACCCGGCGTGGAAAAGAAAGGCAATTACCTTATTCCCATCGGCACACCGGTACGATTCGCCCTTGAAGCCTGTGGCGCCGACCCGGAAGTCACCCGGGTCTTCATGGGTGGGCCGATGATGGGGCCGGCCGTGTCGAACCTGGATATACCGGTTACCAAGGGTACATCGGGCATTCTGGCTTTCACTACTCGCGAGACTGAAGAAATCGTCGGGCGCACAGTCTACCCCTGCATCCGTTGCTCACGTTGTGTCGATGCCTGCCCGGTTTTTTTGAACCCGTCACAACTGGGTCTGCTGGCGAAACAGGAAGTCTACGACCGCATGGCTGACCAGTTTCACCTGTTCGATTGCTTTGAGTGTGGCTCTTGCACCTATGTGTGCCCATCGCATATCCCGCTGGTCCAATATTTCCGCGTGGCCAAAAAAATGGTGCGAAAAACGAGGGCCACGCATTGAGCCGCCGCGGAAAAACACTGGAAATCGCATCGTCACCACACGTGGCCAGCGGCGCGAGTGTCGACGCTATCATGCGCAATGTCGTGTACGCATTGCTCCCGGTAATTGTCTTTGCCGTTTTCGCCTTTGGCTATGCCGCGTTGCTGG
>JAOTXR010000135.1 GCA_029862285.1 Gammaproteobacteria bacterium | reverse complement strand
GGCGTAAAAATCAAACACCACCCGCGTGCATTGTACGCTTTTGTATTCATTCAATTGTTGTTCGAAAACGGCATTGGTAACCGTGTGGCCATTGAACATCAGATACTTGCCGACTAAACCACTGGAATTTGACAGGCCTTGTGGAAACCGTGATGACTCCGACAAAAACAACAGACGCGGTGTCTCGGCACCGTTTGCAGACACAATCGCAGCCTTGCAACGTTGCCCGTGCTCGTTGCCCTGCTTGTCGAAATATAATACTTTTCGAATCCTGCCATTGTCATCGGTCTGCAAACGAAATACGGTTGAGTCGCTTCGAATCTCGCACCGGCCGGTTGCCTCGGCCTCAGGGATCATGGTCGCCAGTGACGAGGACTTTGCGTTCATTTCACAGCCAAAGCCCAGACAAAAACCACAGTGCATGCATGCCGAGCGGCCATTGAACGGCTCAGAGAGTATTGCTTTTGGCGCAGGCTGTGGATGCAGATCCAGTGCTTTGGCACCACGTTCGAACAGCACGCCCGACGACTTGACCGGTAATGGCGGCATCGGATATGGCCTGGACCGGTGCGGGTCAAAAGGACCCGGCGTACCCGATACACCTATTTCCCAATCGACCCTTGTGTAGTACGGCTCGAGCTCATCGTAATCGATCGGCCAGTCGGCGAAACCGGTCCCATCCAGATCCCCGAGCAATGAATGCTCCTTGAAATCGACCGGATGGAAGCGCCAGAAATTGCCGGAGTAGTGCACACTCGAACCGCCGACGGTTCGCGCATAGAGTGCCGGTGGCAGACCGCCCGCCACGCTTGCATCCTCCGTTTCACTGGCTCTGAACGACTGCGGATGTTCGCCGTCGATACCACCCATCATCTCGTTCATGAAGAACACGCTCAGTTCGTCATGCGTAAAATCGCCAGCCTTGCGATAGGGGCCCTGCTCCAACACAACGATATCGAATCCTGAACGCGACAGTTCCCGCGCCAACACCCCGCCCGCTGCGCCGGAACCAACGATCACAAAATCCACTTCCTGAGTCGTTGGATAGGTGACAGCAGAATCAGCCACCTGACAACTCCCGGGCATCGTAATAACCGAACGGTGGCTGCCAGCCGTGCTTGCTATCGAAACCGAGCAGTTCCCAGCCAACGAGATTGCGATTGCCACCATGAAGCGGCATCGCGAACATCCCGGCGACGGTCAGAAACTTGACTGCACCAAAGAACGCGCTTTGATCTTCTTGTTTCAACAGATCGATTTGCTGCTCGATCGCGAGGCCGGCAAATCGCTCATTACCGTAGTTTTTCCTGGCGTGCCGGTTGAGTTCGGCGACGCCATCGCGGAGAAAGCCTGCCGCACCCTTCATCACCGTGTCGAGGGCGCCATCAATAAAGTAGATTACCCCCGCCTCGTCAGCACCCGGTGTATCGTCGGACGGGATAATCCGGGCCGCAATGGCGGCAAGATCGGCGGCGACATTGCTGTCGAGGTTGACAAAAACGGAGCCATTATCGCGCGCCTGACACGCGGTCTGACCGAGCGCCAGCATCGCCGGCCATTGCGCTGTTAGCCAGGATGCACTCAGGGCGGACCCGGTCAGCTTCAGGAATCCACGCCGGGTTGGATCCGTTTCGAGCATAGCGCACCTCGTCATCGCTGGGTAAACAAAAATAGCACAAAAAAAGAGACGGCCAAGCCGTCTCTTTTGGTTCGTTACCGAAATGCCTCGCTAACCGGCATCTCGCAGCATTTCGTCTACCTCACGCGGTGCCTTTGTCGGAACAACCTGATCAAGAGTCGCTGCGCGCTCAATCTCGCTGTCGACGTGCGCAATCCACTGGCGTGCCACACGTACGCTGCGGCTATCGGACGAAGCCGCGGCAAACGCGTCACGGGCGCTACGTAGTTTTTTCTGATTAAACAAAGCCATGCCGAGCATCACGTTGGCTGTATCGGGGCGCTTCACGCCGCCCAACCGCAGACCCTGCTGCACAGCTTTGGCTGCCGGCGCCCACTGTTCCAGGTTGATATGTGCCTGCGCCAGTCGCACGTACAGCTCGCCATCGCCGGACATTTCAGCCGCCCGCTGCAACGGTGGAATCGCCTTGTTGTCCTCGCGAGCCTGATACCACGCCTGAGAAAGCAGCCGCAGGTTACGTTGATTCGAATCGATACGGTTCGCGCCCATTTCCTTTTCCAGTAACACGGCCGCTTTGTATGGCAACTCGTGCATCAGATACAGATTGGCCATATTGACCAGGTGGTTTGAGGTATCGAGAAAACCAGATTCATACAAGGCTTCGGTCAGTACCAGCTGTTTCTTGGTTTCACCCAGCTCGCTATAGGCCGCCGCCAAGGTCAGCACATAGCGATCCTTGGGATAGTAGCGGATCAGCTCTTTTAGAACTGTCACCATCCTCGCGTAGTCCTTTTTCTCGTAGTGGATGACACGCAATAACAAGAGCCAGTTCTCTTTTGGTGTACGACCCTGTGCCCGGTACTTGTCGATCGCAGTCTGGATCGGTCCAAGCGCGCGATTGTAGTCCCCTTTCTGGAAATACGCCTGGCCCAACAACATGTAGACGTCTGCGCTGGGATCGTCGAGCAGATTCATTAACCGTTGCACAGTGCGCAGAGCGTCATCGTATTTCTCTTCCGTAAAATACAACTGCGCCATGGTCTTCAGCGTGCTTTGGATCAACGCCTCTGGCAACTCGCCCTGTCCCAGCAAGTTTTCGTAGGCGCTAATCGCATTGCTGTAGCGTTCTTCCTGATAATAGGTATACGCGTCAAGATTCCAGATTTGAGCCACTTCGTAGTTCGACAGACCACGCTTTTCACGCAGCCTGGCCAGCTTCTGATGCACCTGGCCATAGTCCCCTGCTTCGGCCAGGGCTTGGGATTCCTGCAAATCCTCATATACAGCCTGGCTCATCGCAACGGTTTGCTTGGTCCGCTGCTCGTCCTGAGCCGACACCGCGGTCGAAAACAGCAACAACAGCATGGAAAACGCTGGAAGGGTAATCCTGCGACTCATATCCACGGCCTCAATTCTCAATCTTGTAGGTAAACTTGTTCTGCACACCCGGCACCTCGATTGCTTCGCCATCGACGACACGCGGCTTGTACTTGAATTTCAATGCCGCCTGTATCGAAGCGCGATGAAACAGCGAGCTGGTGCATTGGTCTTCTACAACTACAGGATCACGGGTGGTGCCTTGCCGGGTCACGGTATACATCACAATACAGTAGCCCTCGACACCACGTGACAATGCCCGGTCGGGGTAAATCGGCGCTACCTTAACGATGGGCAGATAATCGCCCTCGCCTACGCCGAGACTAAAGCCGGCTCCACTGAGCTCAATGTTAGTCTCGACGGGGACGGCAGAAATCGCAATCTTGTCGGCCGACGCGTTCACGTCATCGAGTTTTGGCGTCGGCGGCGTTTCCGGCGGTGCCTCCGGAGCCGGCGGTTTTTCCGGCTTGATCTCGCGGCGGTTTACGAATTCAGAGCGTTTAAGTCGGACAAAATCGACCAGTCGAACGCTCTTGTCGTCGCCCAGTTCATCCTCACCGGTCGAAATCAGATACTGCATTGTCCAGAGCAAGCCGGCTGTAACGACGAGGCCCAATACCACACCGATTCCCAGCCTTACGGCCATTCCGGCACCGGAACCTGACAGTGCAACCGACTGTGATTTTACCGATTCGCCTGTCGCAGCCATATTGCTACCTCACTCTTAGTTGTTCGCAGCGATCGCAATATTGTAAACGCCAGCCGAGCGCGAGGCATCCATCACTTTGACCAGCATTTCGTTGCGGGAATCGCTATCCGCCTGAATCACCACAGTACCCTGTGGGTTTTCGGCATGCAGACGTTCGATGTTGGGCCGAACCTGGCGTATATCGACTTTGCGACGATTTATCCAGACATCGTCATTTGCGGTGATGGCTATGAGGATATTGGCTTTCTCCTGCACCTCTGCCGTCGCAGCATCGGGTCGATTCACCTCGATACCCGCCTCCTTAATGAAAGTCGCAGTTACGATGAAGAAAATAAGCAGGATGAACACCACATCCAGCATGGGTGTAATGTCGATCCTCGATTCTTCTTCTTCGACGTTATCAAACAGTTTTCTCATTACTTATCTCTCTCAATAAATTACCGGGATCAGTGATCCATGGTCATGTGTTCGGCCAGCAGTTCCCGTTCGCGATACGCCTTGCCATCCAGCCACGCACTCATCGCCAGGCCGGATAAGGCAGCGACCATGCCTGCCATCGTCGGTACTGTGGCCATTGACACACCCGCCGCCATCGAGCGTGGATTGCCTGAACCCGAAATCGCCATCACCTCGAACACGCTGATCATGCCAGTCACAGTTCCGAGCAGACCCATCAGGGGACAAAGTGCCACACAGGTTTTGACCAGCGCCAGGTTCTGGTCCAGAGCCTGACCGACGACCGAGATGAGTTCCTCTCGAACCCTGTGAGCATGCCAGGATTTGCGTTCGCTGCGGTTCTCCCAGATGCCCATCGCCTGACGAACCATCGACGGATACCGCGCCCGCATGAAAAACAACCTTTCAAAGATCAGCGCCCACATCACCAACGTCAGCAGTGCGATGAGCGCAAGCACCTTGCCACCCAGCTCCATGAAATCCCGCACGCTTTCGAGCGCCGGCAGATAATAAAACAAGGTCTCCATGCGTTACTTGCCTTCAGCCTGGCGGGCAATGATGCCCGCGGCCTGTTCCTGCAACACCTGGCCGACCGACTTGGAACGGCTCGACACCAACGTATGCAAGAACAACGTCGGTATGGCGACGCACAGGCCAAGCACGGTAGTCACCAGAGCCTGCGAGATACCGCCGGCCATCAGTTTGGGATCGCCGGTTCCGAATAGCGTGATTGCCTGGAAGGTATTGATCATACCGGTCACCGTACCCAGCAGACCCAGCAACGGGGCAACGGCAGCAATAATTTTCAGGAAGGTCAACATGCTGTTTAGCTTCGGCTGTTCTTTCAAGATCGCCTCGCCCATCTTGAGTTCCAGCGTTTCGACATCGGCCGCCTTGTTCTCGGTGTACACGGATAGCACCCGGCCCAACGGATTGTTACCCGGACTCCCAGGGTTCTTCATTTGACTGCGTACTTTGGCGCTGGTGCCGGACAATACGATCAGACGATAGAGAGCCGCGATCAGGGCGATGACACCCAGGACAATAATAATGTAGCCGATCCAGCCGCCCTGATCGATACGCTCGCGCAGGTTGGGTGTTTCGGTCAACAGACCAACCAGCTGACCCCGCAACGGATCGAGAGCGAAGGCGTGCATGCCACTGCTGGCCGATTCGAGATCGCCAATTCTCTTGGTGTAACGCCCGGCCGGTTGCCGGCCCAGTTCAATCAGACGACCGGTTTCGGTGATGTGCTGCAGGTAGTTACCATTCGACACGACATTGAATAGCCCGATCCGGGTAACATCGCGCTGCTCCTCGTCACCGTTGGCGGCCACGACCGTGGTCGGAAAAGTGACGGTCTTGCCCGCTTCAGTCATTTCACGCTGCAGCTCAAACCACAAGCGTTCAATTTCCTCGAGCGAGGCAAGCCGGTTACCCTGCCCCATCTTTTGTGCAAAGTCGGTCAGAAAATCGGAACGATCCGGATATTGCAGCTGGGTAAGCGAACCCTCGAACTGCCCCCGCGCATCGCCTGCGGTCTGCTGCAGGACACCGAACAGTTCTTTTAGCGAACCAAGGCGTTCCTGTAGTTGACGATCGAGCTCGATTATCTCTTTGTCATTGGTGTCGAACACGGCCTCCATCTCGGCCGAACGGCGTTCGCCCTGGGCCCGGAGGTTTTTCGCGTCCTGTAGCAATTTAGCCTGCTGTGCACGGTTTGCCCGGAATTCAGAGATTCGCTGCTGATTGACCTGGTTGTCGGCAGCCCGGCCCGAACGTACCTGTTGCAGCAATTGGTCGAGATTGACTGATTGTGCAGGAACGACAGCCGGGATGCTTAGTGCCAATACGGTGATGGCGCAACACCAAATTCTGTTAATGCGTTTCATCGGCTTCCTCCCGCTGCAGGAACCGGGACAATCAGCATCTCCGGTGCTTTTTGTTTACGTGCAATCTTTAGGCCATTCGACATTTGTGCTTTATAAACCGCGGCCGAAATCTCCTCGAAGGCACCCGATTCTTTGTTGTATGCACCAGTGAATTGACCGCCGACCGATTGATACATCAGCGCGATACGACCAACGCGAAGAAAATCCACCTCTCGG
>JAOTXR010000134.1 GCA_029862285.1 Gammaproteobacteria bacterium | reverse complement strand
TCGTGACTTCGAAGAGGAACACATCAAACAGGTGATCATCGAGATGCGTCAGGAGCTGTCCGGCGATCTCGTTACGACAATCGATGAACCGGAATTGGACACCGAAGATCAGCCTGGCAGCAAGGCGGAGCTTGAAGAGCGATTGCGCCTGCTGGAATCGAAACTCGCAGAACTGGTCGGTGCCGCCGGCACCGGTTGAGTAGCTTCGGTCAGGACTGCAGATGATGCCGGCACCGGATCCCATACCCGCGCACGAGCAATTCAGCTCAGCATCGCCGGTTAATGCAATGACGGTGGACGTCGAAGACTATTTTCAAGTGTCTGCTTTTGAGGACCAGGTCGGCCCGGAACGCTGGAACAACTGGCCGCTGCGGGTCGCCCGGAATACTGAGCGGCTGTTGCAGTTATTTGCGGATCACGACATCAACGCCACCTTTTTTATGCTTGGCTGGGTAGCGGAAAAGGAGCCGGCACTGGTTCGCCGTATTGTCGATGCCGGTCACGAACTGGCCAGTCACGGTTGGTCGCATCGGCGGGTGACGACCCAGCAGCCGGAGCAGTTTAGAGCAGATGTCCGCCGCACCCGCGAGTTGCTGGAAGATATGGCCGGCGTGCGGGTCAGCGGCTATCGGGCGGCCAGTTACTCTGTGTCGCTTGACACACTATGGGCGCTGGAGATACTGGGTGAGGAAGGCCATCACTATTCCTCCAGTATCTGCCCCATTCGCCATGACCATTACGGCATCCCGGGCTTTCCTCGTTTTGCCTTCCGCCTTGCGCAGCATGGCATTCTCGAGATACCGGTTACCACTTTGGCACTGGGCCAAAAGAACATCCCTTGTGGTGGCGGTGGATGGTTTCGGCTTGCACCGTACGCATTCTCGCGCTGGGCGTTGAACCGAATCAACCGTGTCGAACAACAGCCGGCGGTATTCTACTTGCATCCGTGGGAAATCGATGTAGACCAGCCTCGGATTCCCGGAATTTCGCGGCGCGCGCAGTTCAGGCACTATCTCAATTTGAAACGCACCGGACCTCGATTGGAGAGGCTTCTGCGGGACTTCAAGTGGGCCAGAATGGATGACATTTTTGCGATCTCAGCAGATAAGACAAATGAAATCTGTTGTGCTTGAACGATCGTCGGAAAGCGATATTGCGGTGCGTATCAGGCCATGCACTGACACAGACGAGCCGGCGTGGGAACAGTTTGTGTCGTCTTGCCGGCAAGCTACATTTTTTCACCGGTATGGGTGGAAGCGGGTAATTAGTCGCGCTTTTGGCCATACGCCTCACTATCTTATTGCAGAGCGCGACAACAAGATTTGCGGTGTGTTGCCGCTTTTTCACCTGCGCAGTTTTCTGTTTGGCAATTCGCTCATATCGGTACCGTTCTGTGTTTACGGCGGTGTTGCTGCCAACGATGAAGATAGTTCGGTGCAGTTGATCGCAGCAGGAATGGAGCTGGCGCAGGAGTTGCAGGTCGATTACCTTGAGTTACGCAGTCTGGTCGCGCAAAAACCTGAATGGCCGGTCAAGGAGCTCTATGTAACGTTCAGAAAGGCGATCTCAGCGGATCCAGATGAAAACCTGAAGGCCATCCCACGCAAGCAAAGAGCCATGATACGCCGTGCGATGAAGGCGAATCTGGAGTCAAGCCAGGGTGATGACATCGACACGCTATACGCAATGTATTCGGAGAGTGTGCGCAACCTGGGTACACCGGTTTTCTCAAAACGATATTTGCGTCTGCTTGACGAGGAATTCGGTGATGCTTGTGAAACTACCATCATCAGGCATGAGGGTAGGCCAGTTGCCGGTGTTATGAGCTTCTACTTCAGAGACGAAGTTTTGCCTTATTATGGTGGAGGCAGTTCGGCGGCCCGAGCCGTCAGTGCCAACGATTTTCTATACTGGCAGGTCATGTGTCGGGCAGTCGAGCGTGGCGTGACGGTATTTGACTACGGCCGCAGCAAAATCAACACGGGTTCTTACAGGTTTAAGAAACACTGGGGATTCACGCCGGTGCCGCTCCAGTATGAATATGGTCTGGTGCGAGCAACAGAAATTCCCAACCTGAGCCCAACGAATCCGCGTTATCGGTTGTTTATTGATTTATGGAAACGTATGCCGTTGCCGCTGTCTCGCGTGATCGGGCCAATGCTCGCGCGTAGTCTCGGATGACCGACGTCTTACTGCTCACGCATCGTATCCCATGGCCGCCGGACAAAGGCGACAAGATTCGGTCGTACAACATACTCTGTCACCTGGCGGAGAAGTTCCGGCTGCATTTGGGTACATTCGTCGATTCCGCTGAGGACTGGCAATACGTTTCGCAGCTGGAAGCTCGCTGCCAGAGCGTCTGTGTCCGGCCCGCCGGGCGACTCCGAACGGCAATACGGGGCTTAAGTGCGTTGAGGCATGGTGCACCGGTAACCGTCGCCTATTATGACGATCGTCGTCTGTCCGAATGGGTTTCAGATGTTGCCAAACGACATTCGCTTGATGCAGCGCTGGTCTTTTCCGCGGGTATGGCTCGTCACGTCAAGGCCTTACCCGCAGCTACGCGAAAAGTCCTGGACATGGTCGACGTGGATTCTGAGAAGTGGCATGAGTATGCCCGGCTAAAAGGCTGGCCGCGTAGCTGGATTTACGAGAGAGAAGCACAGCTATTGAGCAAGGTGGAAGTTGAGCTGGTTTCACGTTTCGATCGAACGCTGCTGGTCTCTCAGCAGGAAGCCGGTTTATTGAAAAAGCGCTGTCCGCAATATTCGAATCGCGTTGGTGTAATGGCAAACGGTGTCGACGCGGACTATTTTTCCCCAGCCACTGGCCACGCAAATCCATACCCGGGCGATGTCGAAGCCATCGTGTTTACTGGTGCCATGGACTATTGGGCAAATATCGAAGGAGTGCAGTGGTTCGCGTCTTCAGTATTTCCGCTGATACGCCAGCAGGCGCCAAGAGCCAGATTCTATGTCGTGGGTTCGAGACCTACGCGTGAAGTGCGCGGATTGGAGAATACACCTGGCGTAGTCGTGACCGGGAGAGTGCCTGATGTTCGCCCGTTCCTGGCCCATGCAAGACTTGCTGTGGCACCGCTACGGGTTGCTCGTGGTTTGCAGAACAAGGTTCTCGAGGCGATGGCAATGGCCAGGCCGGTGGTGGCGACCACGGCCGCCATGCTCGGGATTGACTACCGCGGGCCTGGCGTCCGGACTGCTGACACTGCAGGAGAGTTTTCGCAGGCGGTGCTGCAACACCTGAGTGCCACCGAGTTCCTTGCCAACCGGCGCTTTGTGGTCGAGCATTTCTCCTGGGCAGCAGCCCTGGCCCAACTGGATCAGGCCTTGCTGGGCGAAAACGAGAATTCCGAGGTGGAGATTGTCTGAAGGCTTTGCAAATCGGGTGACCATAATTGCGCGGGAAATGAACAGTCGCTCGATGCTGTTGGTCGCTTCGTCTTTCATTGCAATCATCGTATTCTACTGGAGCACGATTCGGGCCATGGTGGAGATCTGGCTGCGCTCCGACACATTTGCGCATGGATTGATAGTCGGCCCAATTGCCGCTTTTCTCATATATCGTGAGCGCCATGCATTGAGCGGCATTTCGCCGAAGCCATTCTGGCCCGGGTTGCTGCTGCTGCTCCTTCTTTCACTGGTCTGGATGGTTGCGAAGCACCTCGGCATTAATGCGTTGGAGCAGTTTGCAGTAGTTGCCCTGATTCCCTCTCTCATATGGACCGTAGCGGGCAATCGCGTTGTGTGGACAATCGGCTTTGCGCTCACTTTCCTGTTTTTTGCCGTGCCTTTTGGCGAATTCCTGATACCGCAACTGATGGAGATCACCGCGGATTTGACGACCGTGCTGTTGCGCCTGACCGGATTCGCCGTTTACCGCGACGGGCTATTCATTGCCGTACCAGGTGGCGACTTCGAGATCGCGACGGCGTGTAGCGGCATTCGCTATCTGATCGCGTCGGTAGTCCTCGGAACCATCTTCGCATATCTGACTTTTTATTCATGGCGTAAGCGACTGATATTCATAGGCTTTGCTATATTTGTTCCGATATTGGCCAACGGCATCAGGGCATACCTGATAGTCGTGCTGGCGTCGTTGAGCGGTATGAAACTGGCGGTAGGAGTCGATCACTTTATTTACGGATGGGTGTTTTTTGGCATCGTGATGTTTGTGCTGTTTCTTGTCGGAGTGCGGTTTCGCGACGATCATGTCGACACCGACAATATTTCCGTCGCCTCACCTGCCCCATTGAAGAAATTCAATCCAACGGTGATAGCCGCGTTTCTGGTTGCCCTGTTTGTGTTGCTAATCAGTCCAGTGCTCTCGAGTGTCGTCCAAAGCCGTGCTGGTGACGGTGTGGTGGTTGGCCTGGCCCGGACTCCAGCGGATTGGAGCCGCGTTTATGCCGAAGCACCTTGGGAACCGTCGTTTCAGCCCAGCGACCAGCGTTTGCGCCGCGCGTTGACAAACGATTCCTTAACGATTTACGAGTTCGTCGATATATACAATGCTGCGAATGGCGGTGTCGATGCGGCCAGCAGTGGCAACCGCCTGGTTGACAAAAAGACCTGGCGTGTCGCCGCAACGTTGTCATCAACAGATGCCGACATGCGCGTGGTATCTGTAGTTTCAGGCCAGAGAACGATGTATGTTGCGACCTGGTATCAAATCAATAACCGGCGGACTCCTTTGGCCTACGAGGCGAAGTTGTATGAAGCGTGGGATACGTTGCTGCATGGTCAAACCACCAGCGGTATCGTGGCGCTTGCGATAGACGCCGGCGACGATAATCTCGATGTACTGATGGATTTTGTGGCCAATTATCATCCGGCGTTGTCCGAATGTTTGGCCGACCCGACTCACGCGCCGGATTGTGACGGCTAGCGGCACGTTCTTACGATCATGTGTGGAATAGCCGGAATCGTAAACCTGAAAGACCCCGGATCCGTTGACGGCGCATTGGTCGAGCGCATGTGCGATGCAATTGCACACCGTGGACCGGATGACAGTGGGTTTCATATCACCGACGGAGTAGGGCTGGGGCATCGGCGGTTATCAATAATCGATCTGGCCGGCGGCATGCAACCGATGTCTAATGAGGACCAGAGCATTGTTGTTACTTTCAATGGTGAGATTTACAACTATCAGAAATTGAGGCAGGAACTGGAGGCAGCGGGCTACAGGTTTCGTACGCAATCGGATACTGAAGTGCTGATTCATGGTTGGCAGGAGTGGGGTGAGCAGTGCGTTGAGCGTCTAAATGGCATGTTTGCCTATGCATTGTGGGACGCGAGAAAGCAGTGCGTGTTTCTGGCCCGTGACCGGCTTGGAATAAAGCCGCTATATTTCGCATTGCTCCCTTCGGGCGCCTTGATTTTTGCTTCCGAGTTGAAGGCGCTGCTGGTGCATCCCGAGCTGCCCCGCGACCTGGATTGTCGCGCAGTGGAAGATTATATGGCGTTAGGCTACGTGCCTGAGCCACGAACTATTCTGACTGCGGCTAGCAAGCTGGAGCCCGGTCACGTGCTGCTGCTCAATCGCGGGCGTTACATTGGCGCTAATCCGCGACAGTACTGGGACCTGCCTTGCGTGCCACACGATGAGATGGCCGGTGACGATGAACTCGGAGAAGAGTTAATGAGGCTATTGGGCGTATCCGTACGTCGTAGAATGATCGCTGACGTGCCGCTCGGGGCTTTCTTGTCTGGTGGTGTCGATTCCAGTGCGGTCGTCTCGACAATGTCTGAACTCTCTCCCTCGCCGGTTTTGACCTGCTCAATTTCGTTCACAGAAGATAGCCACGACGAATCGGCCTACGCGGAGCGTGTCTCGAGACAATACGGCACCGATCATTACAGTCAGGAAGTGGCGGCAGACGATTTCGATCTCATAGATGGTCTGGCCACAGTCTACGACGAACCGTATGCAGACAGTTCTGCGATTCCGACATATCGCGTCTGTGAGATAGCACGACGCAAAGTCAAGGTTGCGTTGTCCGGCGACGGTGCAGATGAATCGTTTGCCGGTTACCGGCGTCATCGCTGGCATTGCCATGAAGAAAGTGTGCGCAGGCGTCTGCCAGCGGCATTTCGCCGGTCGTTCTTTGGTGCGCTTGCAAGTGTCTATCCCAAACTCGACTGGGCGCCGTCATTTCTCCGCGCCAAGACGACCCTGAACGGCTTGTCGCTGGATCCGGTCGAAGCCTATCTGGAAAGTGTATCGCGTTGCAGTACCAGGCTGCGCAATGCCCTCTATACACAGAAATTCAAAGATGAATT
>JAOTXR010000133.1 GCA_029862285.1 Gammaproteobacteria bacterium | reverse complement strand
TACCTCCCACGCCGCGGATGTTGAAACTGTCCCAGCCGAAGCGCGTACCGGCGCGTGGCAACGACACCCCCGGCAGGTAACGCACCAGGTCGGCGATATCGATGCCCAGGCGATTTGCCAGCTCAGCCGATTCGATCACCGCGACCGAACCGGCCACATCGGCAACCGGGCGCGGGCTCTTGGTCGCGACGACCACCATTGGCGACAGGGCAGCGGTGTCAGCTTCGGGATTGTGGGTCTGGCCAGCCGCCTCCCCGGCCAGGGCCACCATCCCCGGCAGAGCAAACACCAATACCGCCCACCCCATGCGATAATCATCGGGCATGGGCGAATTCTGACGAGGTTCATACCTTATTTCTGTAAGCAGATACCCCTATTTCATGTGACCCTCGTCACAGCTGATGTCCGGCGCGGTGCTAGCCTCAAGGAGCCCTTATGAAAGTCAAAGCCAGCCACAAATACAATGCCAGTGTCGATACTGTCTTCGCTCTGTTCAGCCAGCCGGATTTCTATGTGGACAAGTTCGAGGCCGTTGGCGGTCGCAACGTTGAGGTACTGGAATTCCAGGCGGAGGGCCCCGCAGTCCGGTTCACGATAAAGCGTGAAATGCCCGCCAGCGCCCCGGCGATGATAAAAACCATCATCGGCGAATGGAATACGCTGATTCAGAAAGAAGACTGGGGCGGCGATCCCGGCGAAGAGTACTGGAACGAATTCGATATCGAAGCCAGGGGCACCCCGGTCACCATCAAGGGTTCCATGATGCTGCGTGCCGACGGCGAGGGTTGCGTCAACGATGTCGAGCTGGATATCAACTGTCCGATTCCGTTCCTCGGCCGCAGCGTAGAACAGTTCGTCGCCGAGGACTCGGAGACCTCACTGGCGAAAGAGTTCGAATTTATAACCGCCAGGCTGTCCTAGCGCACCTGGCGTTTTCGCTTGCTGGCAGAACCGGGCACTTTCAAGACACCACGCAAGTATCTGGCAGTCCACGACACTTTGTCTTCTGCTACGCGTTCCGGTCGGTTGGATACCAGTACCCGACCACCGCCGTCTCCGCCTTCGGGGCCGAGATCGATGATCCAGTCTGCGGTCTTGATGACATCGAGGTTGTGCTCAATCACGATAATAGTATTGCCCTGGTCGCGCAGGCGGTGCAGTACGGCAAGTAATTGCTCGATGTCGTGAAAGTGCAGGCCGGTGGTCGGTTCGTCGAGTATATACAGTGTGCGGCCGGTGGCACGTTTCGACAGTTCCCTGGACAGCTTGACGCGTTGCGCCTCGCCACCGGACAGTGTCGTCGCATTTTGACCGAGCTGAATGTAGGAAAGCCCGACGTCCATCATTGTCTGCAGCTTGCGTGCAATTACCGGTATCGGCGAAAAGAGCTCCAGTGCATCCTCGACGCTTAACGAAAGCACTTCGTGGATGTTGTAACCCTTGTAGCGCACTTCCAGCGTTTCGCGGTTGTAACGCTTGCCTTTGCACACATCGCAGGCAACGTAAATGTCTGGCAGGAAATGCATTTCGACCTTGATGACGCCATCGCCCTGACAGGCCTCGCAGCGGCCACCACGAACATTGAAACTGAAACGACCCGGTTTGTAGCCACGGGCGCGCGATTCCTGGGTTCCGGCGAACAACTCGCGAATCGGCGTGAATAAGCCCGTGTACGTGGCCGGATTCGATCGCGGCGTGCGACCGATGGGTCGCTGGCTGATATCGACTACGCGATCGATGTGATCCAATCCGTCGATCCCGTCGCAGTCCTTGGGATCTGTGGCAGCCCCGTTCAACTCCCGTGCGACATGCGCATAGAGTGTGTCATTGATCAGCGTTGATTTGCCGGAGCCAGACACTCCGGTAACGCAGGTGAACACACCCAGCGGAATATCGACATCGATGTCCTTGAGATTATTGCCGCGGGCGCCGCGGATGTGCAGCATGCGTTCGGGGTCGACGCTGACGCGTTCTTCCGGTAGCGGTATCGCGCGTCGGCCGGACAGATACTGCCCGGTGAGCGAGGCGGTATTTTTCACCACCTGCTTTGGCGTGCCTTGTGCAACCACCTGGCCGCCGTGGGCGCCGGCGCCCGGGCCCATATCGACGACATGATCGGCGGCCATGATCGCTTCCTGGTCGTGCTCGACGACAATGACGGTGTTGCCGAGGTCGCGCAGATGGGTCAGCGTTGCCAGCAGGCGCTGATTGTCACGCTGATGCAGGCCAATGGACGGCTCATCCAGGATATACATGACGCCCACCAGTCCCGAGCCAATCTGGCTGGCCAGCCGGATACGCTGGGCTTCGCCCCCGGACAGCGTGTCGGCGCTGCGATCGAGCGACAGGTAATCCAGCCCGACATTGGACAAGAATCGCACGCGGTCGCCGATCTCGCGCACGATCCGGTCCGCGATCTCGCCGCGCCAGCCCGGCAGATCCAATTGTTCGAAGAATAGTTTGGCTTTGCCCACCGACATGGAAGTGATGTCGTGCAGCGGCATGTCGGCAACGAAGACATTACGGGCCGATTCGTTCAGACGCGTGCCTTTACACGTCGGGCAGGGCTGCTGATTCAGATATTTTGCCAGCTCTTCGCGCACGGTTGACGATTCGGTTTCGTGATAGCGCCGGTCCATGTTTGGCAGAATTCCTTCGAACGGGTGATTGCGTGATGACAATCCACCGCTGCTGTCCGGATAACTGAACTTGATCCGCTTGCCCTTGCTGCCATAGAGCACGATATCGCGGACCCGCGCGGTCAATTTCTCGAACGGTTTCTCGATATCGAACTTGTAGTGTTCTGCCAGGCCCTTTATGAGCTGGAAATAGTAGGGATTGCGACGGTCCCAGCCGCGGATTGCGCCACTGGCGAGGCCCAGGTGAGGATTGGTGACAACGCGGTCTGGATCGAAATACTGCTCGACCCCGAGTCCGTCGCAGGTGCCGCATGCGCCGGCCGGATTGTTAAATGAAAACAATCGCGGTTCCAGTTCCTGGAGACTGTACCCGCACTGGTTGCAGGCAAACCGATCTGAATAAACCAGGTGCGCGCGATCCAGATCGTCGAGCCAGCCAATCTTGGCGACGCCGTCGGCCAGGCGCAGCGCCGTCTCGAAAGATTCTGCCAGACGCTGTTCCAGGCCTTCCTTTACTTTGAAGCGGTCGACAATCACGTCGATGTCGTGACGCCGGCGGGCGTCGAGTTTGGGTACATCGTCCAGCTCGATGACCTCACCGTCGATCAATGCGCGGATGAAACCGTCGGCGCGCAGCTGCCCGATCAATTTGCTGTGTTCGCCTTTGCGTGATTGAACCACCGGCGCGAGTAGCATCAGTCGCGACCCTTTTTCGAGCGCTGCCACCTGATCCACCATCTGACTAATCGTTTGCGCCGCGAGGTCCAGTTGGTGATCGGGACAACGCGGGATACCGGCTCGCGCATACAGCAGCCGCAGGTAGTCATAAATTTCCGTCACCGTGCCGACGGTTGAACGCGGGTTGTGCGAGGTGGATTTTTGCTCGATGGAGATTGCCGGCGATAAGCCCTCGATGTGGTCGATGTCGGGTTTTTCCATCATGGACAGGAATTGCCGCGCATAGGCCGACAACGATTCGACATAGCGGCGCTGTCCTTCCGCATAAATCGTATCGAAAGCGAGCGAGGACTTGCCTGAGCCGGACAAGCCGGTAATGACGATCAGCTTGTCCCGTGGGAGGTCAAGGTCGATATTCTGCAAATTGTGGGTCCGTGCGCCGCGGACCTGAATGAACTGCATGCTTGAAGCCGTCAGCGAAACAACCTGTTAATATACGCCGCCCCCGCGCTGCGGCGCAAAATGACTTCCAGTTGATTAATGAATGCCAGCGTAAATGCCCGGCGCGCCGTGGCGATGACAAATCCTGAGCGGCGCGCGGTAGCGACGCTTGCGCTGGTTCTGGCCCTGCGACTGTTCGGCCTGTTTGTGCTGCTGCCAGTGCTGGCGCTGTATGCCGGCGATTTGCCCGGCGGTACGCCATTGCTCGCCGGTGTCGCTGTTGGTGCATACGGCATCACCCAGGCGTTGTTCCAGGTGCCGGCCGGTCTGCTGTCCGACCGTATCGGCCGTAAAACCATAATCGTCACGGGGCTGCTGATTTTCGCCGGTGGCAGTGTGCTTGCCGCGCTTAGCGATTCGGTGCTGGGCATAATTGCCGGGCGTGTCCTGCAGGGCGCCGGTGCCATCTCAGCGGCCGTGACCGCGTTCGCGGCGGATCTCACCCGGGATGAGGTCCGTACACGCGTGATGGCCATTATCGGTGTCTCGGTCGGCCTGTCTTTTTTGATTGCCCTGGCGCTGGGACCACAACTCGCAGCGCGTTTTGGCGTGTCGGGTCTGTTCTGGTTGGGTGCCGCGCTGGCAATATTCGCCGCTGTCGTTATCGCTATTGGTCCTGGCAACTGGGCGCCACCAGTTCGGGCGTCGACGACTAACTGGCACGACGGTTTACTGGCCAGACGTCTTTATCCGCTGCACTTCGGTGTATTCCTGCTGCACGCCATGCTGACCGCTACGTTCGTCGCCGTGCCCTTTTTGCTACGCGACGAATTAGGCGTCCAGACCGGCGACCAGAGCCGGATTTATCTGTTCGCGTTGTTATTGTCTCTGGTGGGCACTGTGCCATTAATACTCGCTGTAGAGCGGGTCATGCGATCGGGCCTTGTATTGCTGCTCGCTATCGGGTTGCTGGGACTCGGACAACTGACACTGCTGCAGGTGTCCGCACCGGCCGGCGTAGTGGCAGCGCTGGCAATCTTCTTCGCCGGATTCAATTTCCTGGAGGCACGGTTACCGGCACGTCTGAGTCAGCTCGCCGCCGCCCAGGTCCGTGGTGGGGCCTTTGGCGTCTATGCCACAGCCCAGTTTCTGGGCGCTTTTGTCGGTGGTGTGGCTGGCGGGGCGCTGCTGGGAGTCGGTGGCTGGGCCGCGGTTGCTGTGTTATCCGCAGTTGCAGCGCTGGTCTGGCTGATTGTTGCCGCACGTTACGATGGGTGATCGAATTTACATCGCTTACGTTAAATTTCGAGCTATTCGATCCCCGGAATTGCGATAGTCCGTACCTTGTTGTGTCCCTATCTGGCGGTAACCGTGATGCATCTCAAATTTTCATTTTTCGTTTCAGTTCTTGCGTCTGCCCTGGTCGTTACAGGTTGTGGCAGCGGTAGTGGCGGCGGCGTTGCCGATGAAGTGCAGCCCACGACCGGGCGAGTCAGCATCAATATCACCGATGCTCCCGTCGATGCCGCACACAAAGCGTGTCTGGTGTTCGACAGCGCCGAGTTCAAGCACGCCGATGACACCGTGGACAACCAGCTGGTTGAATTCCAGCCGCCGGTAGCACTCGATTTGCTCGCTCTGCAGGGGACCAACAGCGCACCCTTGCTGGTCGGAGCCGAAATGCCGGCCGGACACTACAACTGGATACGTTTGAGTGTCATCGCCGGGCGTGGTTTGCCAACCATCCAGGATGCCGATCCGCTGGGGTCTAATTGTGTCACAGAGGGTTCTTATATCGTGCTGGCCGACGGCATGGTGCATAACCTGTACATTCCTGGCGGCGATGAAGCCGGTCTCAGACTCAACCGGGGTTTCGAGTTGCCTGCGGGTGGCAGCGCCGACTTCACGATTGATTTCGATCTGCGCAAATCCATCGGCGCACCACCGGGTCAGGCCCCGGATTACCGCTTACGTCCAACTATGCGCCTGGTGGACAATGCGATGGCCGGCATGCTCACCGGTATGGTGGATGCGTCCCTGGCGACTGCTGCAGACTGTGTGCCGGTCGTCTATGTCTATTCAGGGGATGTAACGCCAGATGACATGGATGGCGACGAGGGCGACCCGTTGACCAGTGCGATGGTCGAAAGTGACGATGGCGGTATAACTTGGGTCTACACGGTCGGGTTCCTGCCCGCCGGCGCCTATACGGCTGCATTCACCTGCGATGCCGATGACGCCGAAGCCGACGAGGTTCTTGCATTTGTACCCGCCGATGGCGTGGACTTCACCGTCGCCGTGGACGAGGTGGCCGAGGTCGATTTCCCACCTCAGCCTTAAGCCCGGCTAACCCCGCCCACCGCATAAAGGCACCGCCGGCCGGGGAAAGCCCCGGGGCCGGGCCAAATCCGGCTGCGCGGCCGGATAATGGCGGATGCGATTTTCGCCGCCAGCGCCTACAATACGGCCCCTTTCCGGACGCCGTGGCGCCTCGCCGCCATGGCCCCAAGAAACGACAGGAGCAGCCCATGTCCCGCGGCATA
>JAOTXR010000132.1 GCA_029862285.1 Gammaproteobacteria bacterium | reverse complement strand
TCTCGACTGAGTCGGTAACGGTGACATCGACCGTTTCGGCCACGGCCGGGTTGGTATCCAGATCGGCGTCAGTCACGGTAATGGTCAGGGTGTCGCCAGGAATAATACTGACGGGTGTCATTACGATAGTGCCATCGAAACCACCGGTCACCAGCGCAGTGTCGAGAGCCGTCGCCGGATTTCCGCTGATATCCAGGGCATCGGCATATTGGCCTTGCAGGTCATCACCGGCCTTGACGACCATCTGGCCATTCTCATCGGTTCCGGCACTGAGTCCGAATACGGTCGGCAACGTGGCACCAAATACGCCTGTAGACATTCCGGTTTCGGTGAGGCCGACAGTCTCTACCTCCAGTGTTGCGTTGTTGCGCACCGTAACAATAGTGTTGTCGAACCCGTCGGGATCGATATTGAGATCAGCATCGATTACCGTAACGCTGATGCCGGTTCCCGGTATCAGGCTGGCCGGTGATAAATCTACCGTGCCGGTTGCGTTTGCGACGATCACGACACGTTGTACACGTTCAGTGGTATTGGGTATCACTGCTGAATCGCTGGCGCGCCAGCTAATGTCGTAAGCACCCGGTGGTACGTCCGGAGCGGTTAATGGAATCGGTACACCGGCATCGGTTTCGATCGCTATGGCTATGACATCCGGATCGGGGTCAATGTTGTCAGAGGCGAGCGGAACCGGCACCACGCTGAGCAGGTTGGTTAACGGGCCGGTTGCGCGTACGAACAAATCGGGCAGCGGGTCCGGCACAAAGACCGGAGCAATCGTGTCTACTGCACCGGTGTCACCGAGGCAGACCGCGCCGTCTATTTGTGCCAGAGGTGTGCTGCCGAACACGGAAAGGTTGTTGTTGCGAAAACGAAGAATGGCGAGGTTAAGATCCAGATCGTCGGGCAACAGACGCGGCAATCCATCCAGATCGAAACTAACTGGCGTTGGTGTAGAACCAACAAAATAGTGTCCGTCCAGCACGCAGTCGGTCAGATCGATGACAATCGCCCGGATCATTTCATAGGTCATCTCCGATTGGGCAAACCGTACTGCAACATCGTTGACGACATTGGCGATGCCGCCCAAGGCCATACCGTAAACACGCGCGTCTTCCGGATCGGCGGGATTCAGGGCCGCCGCATCGGAGGGCCGGGTGGAAAGCAGATCCGAACTCCAGCCAAACGCTAATTTGTAGAACTCGCGGTTGGTGGCATAGAGCCCGAGAAACCCACCGCCAGTTGCGGCGCTGCGGGATTTCTCCAGGATCGCATTGGTAAAGACGTTTAGTGACGCGTAGTCGTCCAGTGGCGGCAAAACGGTCTCGAGGTATTCGTCAGACGCAAGACTAATGGTTCGTCGCGAAGAAGTGACATTGGCACTGTCTGTTTCGTCATCGAACTCGCCCCCGGATGCCCGGACCAGCAGGGATTTCCTGGGTAGCGGCACGTCCGCACACCAGCGGCCCTCATTGTCTGTGACCGCCTGGGCCACCGCCGTACCGACAGGCATTCCGAAATCATCAATGCCAAACAGTTGCACCAAAGCACCGCGCAAGGCGCCCTTCATTACGACACCACAGACGTTGACCAACGGCGGTGGCGGACCGACAGTGACAGTGACGATTGCCTGTGTAACGTACTCGCCATCGCTGGCCCAATACGCAAAGGAGTCCATACCGACGAAACCCGGGGCCGGCATGTACATGAGCCTGTCGTCAGTCAAGTCCGCCGGTGTTCCGTTGTCATCCTGGGTGACCGCCCCCGCGCCAGCAGCGGCGTAGCTGTCAATGCTTAGCGGATCTCCATCCGGATCGACGTCATTGCCGAGTACATCGATCATTACTGCAGTATCGACCGGGGTTGCCACCACATCGTCAATCGCAATCGGAGTGTTATTGGCTTCGTTGCCGACTACAATCTCGACTACGCCGGTTGCACGACCATCCCGGCCATCGCTGATGGTGTACTGAAATTGCACGGTGCCGATAAAGCTGCTGTCGCATACATAGAGCAGGTAGTCATCAGAAAAATCTTCCGGCGTGCCGTTATCTTCAATCGTAACCACACCGTGCAAAGGCTGTGATACGTAGATAATTCTTAGCGAGTCGCCATCCTGGTCATAGGTCGTATCGAGTACACGTAAAACGAGCTCCGACGATGGCACGACTGTTGCGTTGACATTAAACGCCCGCGGTGGGTGATTGGTGTTTATCGTTGCCGAGTCAAACTCGCCCCCGGCGCCGCCTCCGCCACTACAGGAGATACAAAGCGCAGCCCAAAACAGGAGCGCGCCACAGCCTAATCTCCGCAGGGGATTTTCTGTTGAAATTTCGGACATCTCACAACACGATTGACAGCCCCTATATAGTAAGGAGAGACCATTTTCTTGTTGTTGCGTGACGTCACACGCCCAGCGTGAACTGCGTCACACTTATCGATATCGGGCCAGTTTTGAATCTCGCGGATTTACCTATGAGCCACTATCTTGAAGTCGGGCGCAGTCTTGGCGCACGCCTTCGCAGGGTGGAAAGGGGACAGTGACCATAACTCCGGCGTTTACCGGAGTTATGGGCACTGTCCCCGAATCGGCGGCGTTTACGGGAGTTACGGTCACTGTCCCCGAATCGGGCGCAATGACGCCTGCGGCTGCTATAGTTGGGGTGTGTCCTGCTGGGGACAGGCGTCGTGAAAATTATCGCAGAACTGAAGCGGCGTAACGTCTTCCGTGTGGCGGTTGCCTACGCCGTCGTTGGCTGGCTGCTGGTGGAGGTTTCTTCAGTGGTCCTGCCCATCTTTGAGGCGCCGGCCTGGACACTCAAGGTCGTCACTTTCCTGATCCTTGTCGGCTTCCCGGTGGCCCTGGTATTTGCCTGGGCTTTCGAGCTGACATCCGAGGGGCTGAAGCTCGAGCACGAGGTCGATCGGGAACAATCCATTACCCATCTCACCGGTCGTAAGCTGGATTTCAGCATCATCGGCTTCCTGGCACTGGCCGTGGTGTTCCTGGTAGTAGACAACTATGTGCTCGTGGACGAGCAGGCCGTCGACGCCACAAACGAGCGGGAGGAGCAGCAGTCGATTGCAGTTTTGCCGTTCGTCAACATGAGCGCCAATGTCGAGAATGAATACCTCAGCGACGGTATCGCCGAGGAACTGCTGAACCTGCTCGTGAGACTGCCCAGTTTGAGAGTCTCGTCACGGACCTCATCGTTCGCTTTCAAGGGCAAAGACATCGATATCCCCACCGTTGCCCGGGTTCTCGATGTCAAGAATGTTCTCGACGGCAGCGTGCGACGGTCCGGCGAGCGCATTCGAATCACCGCGCAGCTCATCGATACCGAGACCGATTCGCACCTGTGGTCGGAGACCTACGATCGCGAACTGGACGACATCTTCGCCGTGCAGGATGACATCGCCCGCAGCATCGCCGAAGCGTTAAAGGTCACGCTCGCGCCCGAGGACGCGCAGGCTCTGGAGAGCGTGCGGACGGCGAATGTTAAAGCCTATGAAAGCTATCTGCGTGGACGTTCTTACCTGATCCGCACAACGGGCGACGACACACGCAAGGCCATGGAGATGTTTCGCCAGGCCATTGAAGGCGACCCAAACTTTGCTCCCGCTTACGCCTGGCTCGCTAACGCCCATATAATGATGTTTCGCGCCTGGGACAGCGATCCCGAACATCTGGCACAAGCCGATGCTTTAGGCAGAACGGCCCTGGAATTGGCGCCCGATTCAGACGTCGGCCACATTGCTTTGGGTTTTTCGCTGACTATGGAAGAGCGATACGAGGAAGCAGAACGCGAGTTGGACGCTGCACTGCGACTCAATCCCAGGTCGGCAGATGCCCACTGGTACGCGGGCGTAGCTGCCTATCATCAGGGTAAAACTGAGCGGGCAGCCGAGTTATGGGAGCGCGCCACCGGGCTGGATCCGGATGAGTTCCGCATCTGGCAGGTGTTACCACAGGTTTATCGCAGCCTCGGCCGTTTCGAAGACGAACTGGCGGCGTCTCGCCAGCTGGAAGTTGTGGCCCGGCGGCGACTCGAGATCAACCCCGACGATTTACAGACGCTACTTGCCTTGTCTACGGCCCAATTGGTACTAAGCAAGACAGACAAAGCAATTGAACTGGCCGACCGCGTCCTGGCCCTGGCTGGCGACGATGCAGCCATACTCTACAATGCCGCATGCGTGTACTCGCGGGCAGGCGCCACCGACACGGCGATTGCTGTACTGGAGAAATCTTTCGATGCCGGTCTTGCTGACCCCAGCTGGATGGAACAAGACAGCGACCTGGACAAAGTTCGCGACGATCCGCGGTTCATCGCGCTGGTCGAGCGCATGAAGGCCGGTCTGCTGGCAGCAGAAGAACGGGGACAGTGACCTTAACTCGACGATCCGCATGGTATAGACCGTTGAAAAGATGGTGGCCAGGGGCCGCTCTCGGCCATCCATGGCCTCCGCGGCATTCGCACATCCTGTGCATCACGGAAACGAACCGCCGACACGCAGATTTTCAGTCGGATGGTGAGAGTAGATCGTGCCTTTTTGCGCATGAACCGACTTTACCTGACCTGCATTCCTAGTTCAGCACGCAACGCAACTGGAATATGGGGCATCGTTACTAGAGTATCAACAACGTCGACGATGCCGGGAAATGACCTGTTCTTCGAGGTATTTTCGTATTTTGGGTCTTGCGAGAATAAACTTGACCTCTTATATATTTCGCGCCAGACACTTGGTGCATTTATCAGGAGATGCTCATGGCAAAGTATGTAGATGGCTATGTATTGCCGGTTCCCAAAAAGAATATCCAGGCCTATCGCCGGCTGGCACGCAAATGCGCAAAGATCTGGATCGAACATGGCGCACTCGAAGTGCACGAATGCGTAGAAGATGATGTGAAGAAAGGAAAGATCACGTCTTTTCCTCAGGCTGTGCAACGCAAGCGCAATGAACTCGTGGTGTTTTCCTGGATTGTCTACAAGTCCCGTGCGCAGCGCGATCGCATAAACAAGAAAGTAATGGAAGACCCGCGCCTGGCAAACATGGATCCGAAGTCCATGCCCTTCGACGGCATGCGGATGGTCTGGGGTGGCTTCAAGCCTATCGTGTCGCAGACTGCCGACTAGGAGAAGCGGGTCCTTTGGCACTTTATTCCTGCGCGACGACGATGTAAGTTTTTAAAATAGATGGTGGCCAGGGGCGGAATCGAACTAGCGCCGCAAGTTGCTGACTTGGCTTTGATTATTGGTCACGTTATCTCGTACCCCACTAAATACCCCACACGAGGGGGGCTTAGAACTTTCTTTGCAGTGTATCTGTTGCTCCATTAGCGCTCTCTGAGGCGCAGATAAACTCCGCGCGAGACAGGGGTCGAACCGCAATTATTCCCGGCGACCATGAAAAGCCCGGTTCCACGCCGCCACCAAAAAAAAAAGCCCCGCACTTGGCGGGGCTTTATCAATATGATGATTTTCAGAAGTTACAGGCTCCTGCTGCACCTGGACCCGGCGGACCTAAAAAGAAGTCCTTCAGGATGGCGAGGTCAGTAAAGCCGACAAAATCGCCGCCGTCGAAATCGGCATCCGGGTTCCAGTTGGCCGAACCCGGGTTGGTCAGGAACGCTGCCTTGATCAATGCGACATCGGCGAAATCGGCAACGCAGTTATTGGAGATATCCGGGTCACAGAGATTGCCGATCAAATCGCCATTGGTGTCGCGCTGATCAGGATTGAACAGCAGCTTGCAATTGTCAGACAGATCGGGACGCCCATCGCTGTCAGTATCGACGTTGCCATAATTGGTTACCGAATCGAGCGGTGGCGGCCCAAAGCCGCCGGTCTCGATATTCTGCGCATTGTCCTTGGCACGCGAGAAGAAGTGGTAAACACCCGGGCCGGGCGGCACCCAGTTCACGACGCCGTTGTTGACGTTGCCAGATAGCCCGGTCCAGAGCCATGGGCCAGCCGGCTCGCGCCACTGCCAGAAATCCACGAACTCCAGTCCGCTCGATGGCGTGGCGTCGGTCACCGACCAGGTCAGCGGGATTGCGCCGCCGCCGACAAACAACGGCGTGCTGACCGTCGACGCCGGATCGACGGTATCCAGCGCTACAAAGCACTCGACGCTGGCGGGGATCGCCTCGGCATTGCCGCCGTTGTCACGCGCACGAATCGCGAAACGGTAGGATCCATCACCGGATGTCATCGAATAATTGAAAGTGCCCGAGGATCCGTTCTGCTGCAGCCCGGTATACACATAGTTCACGTTACCTGGTGTCACGACGTACAGCCACCCGAGTTCCACCCCGGTCCCCAGAAAACCGTCGCTGGCGG
>JAOTXR010000131.1 GCA_029862285.1 Gammaproteobacteria bacterium | reverse complement strand
TGCCAAGATGCGATCAACCACGTGCAAATCCTCCACGCCGAAGCCCAATCTCATCTTAGAAAGATGTAGGGTCGGCAAATATCAGAGAAAATACCTACCCAAACCGGGAAAATACCGCGATGACGGATAGCAAGCCTGATCAACTGCTCAAACGTGACCTGCTCGGCGAAATCTGGTTGACCCAGGATAGCGGGCATCGCCTTGTCCGACGTTGTACTGACCCGGCGCGGTGGTGGTTGCGTCCGCTCGCGCGCCGGCTCGCCGCACGTGAGGCGCGGGCACTGGCGGCACTCGACGAAATAGTCGAAATTCCCGGACTCGAGAAATGGGATGGTTCTGAGCTGGATCGCGAATGGCTCGCCGGACAGCCCATGCAGGTCGCGCGGCCGCGCGACCGTCGTTATTACCGTGACGCTCTGAGATTGTTGCGCCGGATGCACCGCGGCGGTGTGGTGCATAACGACTCTGCCAAAGAACCGAACTGGCTGGTGCTCCCGGATGGTTCACCCGCTTTGATCGATTTCCAGGTCGCCATGTACTTTCGCCGTCGCGGCAAGATATTCCGCACATTGGCCCGCGAAGATGTGCGTCATCTGCTGAAACACAAACGGACCTATTTGCCACAGGCGCTGACCGCGCGGCAGCGGCAAGTGCTGGCCACGCCGGCCTTGTCCGCCCGGCTGTGGCGAATCAGCGGCAAACAGGTCTACCTCTGGTTTACTCGCGGCGTACTCGGCTGGTCGGATCGCGAAGGTGCCGATGACCGGCGGCCTGGCAGTTGAACGCAAGGCGCCGGTACCTGACAATGCATGGTCCACGGATCATGGCTGACTGACTGACAATGACCACCAGCGAAAATACCGATCCGGGAAGAATACGCAGCGGTGGCGAACGCGTTTACGGCGTGCGTATGACGCTACCGGATAACGATCCATTCCGCCTGGTGCTGGGAGATGATTGGATTTCCTTTCGCTGGTTCGCTTCCGAATCCGAACGCGACGCCGCACTGGCGCAAATGCGTAGAGAACACCAGTTCTCGCGGCTCGGCGACACGCCGACACTCATTTACGAAAGAGCCGAGCGAGACAAACCCCCTGCCCCGCTCAAGCTTCCTGCGGCATAGCGCATGACTGACGCGCTGCCGCCGGCTGACCAGGCTCACGCCGCCTGTCGAAAATTACTCGCCGCCTATCCTGTGATTTTCGAACAACCCGTTTCCTGGGGCGAGTTAGACGCCCTGGGTCATGTCAACAATATTATCTACTTTCGATATTTTGAAAACGCACGCATGGCGTATTTCGAGAAGATCGGCTTTTCGCAGCTGTTGGCCGAAACCGGCACTGGTCCCATTCTTGCTGAAACACAATGTCGCTTTCGAGCGGCACTGGAGCACCCGGACTACGTCGCGACCGGCGCACGTGTTGTGAAGATCGACGACGATCGCTTTCGGATGGAGTACGCCGTCGCGGGCTACTCGGCCGGCCGTATCGTCGCCGAGGGCAGTGGATTGATCGTGTGCTACGACTACAATGCGCGCCGCAAGACGCCGCTGCCGGCACGCATCACGCAACGCATCAACGACCTCGAATCCACCGTGTGACGCGCTGCGGGCGAGGCGGTATAGTCGCAAACTGAAATCGCTTGGATCATCGGAGACTATTCATGTCAGAAGGCCAAATTCAAGTTCCGCGCGACGGCGCGCGGATCACCCTGCAAGACGGCGCGCTGCATGTCCCGGACAATCCTATAGTCCCGTTTATCGAGGGTGACGGCACCGGCCCGGACATCTGGCGCGCGACCGTGCGTATTCTGGATGCAGCGGTCGCCAAAGCCTATAAGGGCGGCCGCAAAATACACTGGATGGAAGTCTACGCGGGCGAGAAGGCGAACAAGCTGACCGGCTCGTGGTTACCCGATGAGACTGTCGACGCATGTCGCCACTATCTGGTATCCATCAAGGGCCCGCTTACCACACCCATCGGTCGCGGCATACGCTCGCTCAACGTCGCGCTGCGCCAGCTATTGGATCTTTACGTCTGCCTGCGCCCGGTACGCTGGTATAAGGGTGTGCCGTCGCCGGTGCGCAACCCCGCCGCCGTTGACATGGTGATATTCCGAGAGAACACCGAAGACATCTATGCCGGCATTGAGTTCGAAAACGGGACAGCCGATAACGCACGGTTTTTGTCACTGTTTCGCGAACACTTTCCCGAAGAGTATTCCAAGATACGCTTTCCGGAAACCTCTGGTATCGGTCTGAAACCAGTCTCACGCGAAGGCTCCGAACGGCTGATTCGATCGGCGATTGACTACGCGATTACGAACAAGCGACGCAGTGTCACTTTCGTGCACAAAGGCAACATCATGAAGTTCACCGAGGGCGCATTTCGCAACTGGGGCTACGCGCTCGCGGAAAGCGAATACGGCGACAAGACTTATACCTGGTCACAATGGGAACGCACCAGGGCGTCGGACGGTGAAGCGGCAGCCAACGATGAGCAAAAACGTGCGTTGGATTCCGGAAAAGTACTGATCAAAGATGCGATCGCAGATATTACGCTGCAACAGGTCCTGACCCGGCCCGGCGAATTTGATGTCATTGCCACGATGAATCTGAACGGCGACTATCTGTCCGACGCGTTGGCCGCGCAGGTCGGCGGTATCGGCATTGCGCCCGGTGGCAACATCAACTACAAAACCGGAAATGCCGTTTTTGAAGCGACTCACGGGACCGCGCCCAAGTATGCCAATCAGGACAAGGTCAATCCCGGTTCGCTGACTTTATCCGGTGAGATGATGTTGCGGCATATGGGCTGGACAGAGGCTGCTGACCTGATTATCAGCGCTATGGACCAGACCATCGCCAGCAGGACAGTTACCTATGACTTTGCGCGGCTCATGGATGGCGCCAATGAGGTCAAGTGCAGCGAATTCGGTGATGCATTAATCGCCAATATGTAGACCGGTGAGCTGGACTCCGCCTGGGACTCGTGAACCGCCAGGTGCAGCGGGTTGCGCGCGACTGATCGATGAGGCTTTTGCTACCTACAACTTTCACTTCCGAACGGTAACGCAACGGGCCGCCGGTCGCTTCGAAAATCGTGACTGGCCGGGTTCCCAGCACGATGCTGTCCAGCGTATCGAACTCTACGATCGCGCCGTAGCGCGCCTGGTCAGGCATCTGCACGTTCGCCTGGGTGACCGCGCTACTGACCGCGAACTCTGGCTGGCAACAAAAAACGATTACGCCGGACGCACCAAAAACTACCTGGACCGGGCCTTTCACGAGACGTTTTTCAATTCCGTTACCCGCCAGATCTTCAACACTGTCGGAGTCGACAAGGAACTCGAGTTCACAAAGGCCCACCCTCTGCCCGCGGTGGCACAGACCCGTTCCACGATAGTGCGGCAACACAGCTACAGGGGTTCCGTATGGCGGCTGGTGGAAGCCGGACTCGGCGCGTTCCATTTGGAAATACCCTGGTCCAAATTCAGTGCGTCGGTGGACTACGCCACTAGTGCGGTCGAGGCTACTGTTGCACAACATGGCGGCCGTTATTCATTACGTGGTCTGGAATTTCTCCGGCCGGTTTTCTTCCGCGACTATCGAGCCTACTTGATCGGCAGGCTGCACGGAGACGATTATCTCGCGCCAATCGTTGTTGCCCTGAAGCATGGCGATAATGGTCTGGAGATTGACGGCCTGATAACCGACGCAGATGAATTGAGCATCCTGGTAGGATTTGCCCGCTCCTACCTGCATGTCGATCTTGATCCGGTGCGCGACGCGGTCTTGTTTCTGAAGTCGTTGCTACCGCGCAAGCCGCTGGGTGAAATCTATACTGCGCTCGGCCGCGCTAAACAGGGCAAGACCGAACGCTTTCGCAGCTTGATTAATCACCTGCGTCAGACCGGCGACCAGTTTGTCGATGCGGCATTTGACAAGGGTATGGTGATGGTCGTGTTTACACCCAGCGAGTTTCCGGTCGTTCTGAAGGTCATCCGCGACCGCTTTTCCAGCTCAAAAACTGTGGGCAGACGAGATGTAGAAGAGCGCTATCGCCTCGTTTTCAAACACGATCGCGCCGGTAGACTGGTTGATGCTCAGGAATTTCGAGATCTCAAATTCAAGCGTAAACGATTCAGTGAACCGGTATTGCAGGAGTTATCAAAGGAGGCGTCGAAGACAGTACACATCGAGGGTGACGAAGTTATCCTCGGTCATGTTTACATTGAACGTGAACTGACGCCGCTGAACCGCTTCCTCAAAGAGGCCGACCCGGAGCAACAGCGACGCGCCGTCCTTGACTATGGCCAGGCAATACGCGATCTGGCGGCATCCAATATCTTTCCGGGTGACCTGTTGCTCAAAAACTTTGGCGTTACCCGCCACTGTCGGGTCATCTTTTATGACTATGACGAATTGTGCCTCGTGACCGACTGCAATTTCCGGGATCTGCCACAGGCGCGGACGATGGAAGAGGAATTTGGGTCACAGGATTGGTATTACGTTGCTGAAAACGACGTATTCCCGGAGCAATTCATAACTTTTCTCGGGCTGAATGAAGAACTGGCTGCGCTTTTTCGTCAAGCCCACGGCGAGTTACTGACCGCTGCATTCTGGCGCGATGTGCAGCTACGAATAAATCGTGGCGAAATCTTTGAAATACTGCCCTACAAGCGCCCGGCGCCGCACGCTTTCGTTTGATATGGGACTACCCCGTCTGGTCGCGTAGCTCACGCCGGTACCACGCATAGGTTTGCGCGATGCCGTCACGCAGACTGTTTTTTGCGCGCCAGCCCAGATCGCTCATGCGGCTGACATCGAGCAACTTGCGCGGTGTGCCATCGGGTTTGCCTGCATCGTAGACGAACTCCCCTGTATAGCCAACGATGTCGGCAATCAGTTCAGCCAGTTCCCGAATGGTCACGTCGGTACCTGCGCCAATATTATAAATACCCTTCTTGCAGCCCGATTCCATCAGGAAGACACAACCGTCAGCCAGGTCATCCACATGCAGAAATTCACGTCGCGGAGTGCCGCTGCCCCAGATTACAACCTCACGGTCTCCATTGGTTTTTGCGGCGTCGATCTTGCGCATCAGCGCCGGCAGCACATGACTGCTTTCCAGGTCGAAATTGTCGTTTGGACCATAGAGATTTGTCGGCATGGCCGAGACAAACTGTGTGCCGTATTGGTCATTGTAGGCTTCGCACAACTTGACGCCCGCGATCTTGGCGATCGCATACGGTTCATTCGTGTGCTCGAGTGGCCCTGTCAACAGATATTCCTCGCGCATTGGTTGTGGGCACTCGCGCGGGTAAATGCAACTCGAGCCCAGGAATAACATGCGTCTGTTTCCCGCCGCGTACGCCGCATGCACAATATGCGTGGCAATGACCAGGTTTTCGTAAAGAAAATCGGCGCGCCGCGTGTTGTTTGCGAGGATCCCGCCTACCCTGGCCGCGGCCATGAATATGTAGTCAGGACGCTCGGCCTGCATAAAACTGTGTACGGCGGACTGGTTCAACAGGTCCAGCTCGGCACGCGTACGCGTCACAATGTTGTCGTAACCGCCATCGCGCAGTCGTCGAACCAACGCAGAACCGACCAGTCCGCGATGACCGGCGACGAAAATCTTTGCTGCTTTGGTCACTGGCCCGGCCTCACTCGTGATGCTTGAACACACGAATGCCTTCATCGGACAGGACCCGGTCGCGACGGGCCAGCTCCAGATCGCCACGTACCATATCGGCCACGAGCTCATTGAAACTGATTCGTGGCTTCCATCCCAGTTTCTGCCGCGCCTTGCTTGCATCGCCGAGCAGGCTTTCAACTTCGGTCGGGCGGAAATAGCGCGGCTCGACCCGAACAATGGTCGCGCCAGCCTTAAAACCGGGATACTCATTGCTGGCGGCCACGACGGCGTGCTCGTCCAGACCGCTGCCGCGCCATTCCAGTTTCAATTTCAGTTCTTTCGCCGCTGCGTTAATGAAATCACGCACGCTGTATTGCTCTCCGGTAGCAACCACGAAATCCTCCGGCTCGTCCTGCTGCAACATGAGCCACATCATTTCGACATAGTCACGCGCATGACCCCAGTCGCGCTTGGCATCGAGGTTGCCAAGCCAGATCCCGTCATCGAGCCCGTGTGCAATTCGCGCCAGACCACGAGTTATCTTTCGGGTAACGAAGGTCTCGCCTCGGGTTGGCGATTCATGATTAAAGAGAATCCCGTTACAGGCAAACAAGCCGTACGCTTCGCGATAATTGACCGTAATCCAATACGCATAGAGCTTGGCAACACCATACGGGCTGCGTGGATAAAAGGGTGTGGTCTCCGACTGCGGTGAATTACG
>JAOTXR010000130.1 GCA_029862285.1 Gammaproteobacteria bacterium | reverse complement strand
CATTGCTGCGAAAAAATTCGTCACTGCCGGGGGCGAAGACCTCACCGAACAGATCCGGCCGAACGCTCATTCCGGCATAGAGCGCATCGCGGGCGTCATCCGCGTGATCGGCATCCGGTGCATCGATTACGGCCACCAGATTGTGATCGAGCTGTGGAAATGCCGCCCGATAGGCACTAAAGGACTGCCGCCATGGTAAATGCGCGGCGATCATGTCGGCGGTGCTGGTATCGATACGAAGATTCGCAGCCGCGTACCAGCACAGCGGCACAATCGTGATCAGCGCGAACAGGACCACAAATGGCGCAAAGCGCACAACGCCACTCACCCACTTGCGCATGAGCCGCCCGGGACGATCAGTGTAACGGTCAGCGTTCAAGGCGCCAACAGACGTGGTCCGGCCAATCGCGATATCAATGCAAGAATTTGAGTCGCACGGCGAAAGTGTAGTGCCACTTGCATCATCGGGATAATCTCGGCCGGTCTGCGCGCCATTTCCTTTAGAGCGCCGGCAATGCTGACAAACCCCTCCTCGTCGATTGCTTTGCCGAGAGACGATGGCAAAGTGCACGATAGTGGATCGGCAATCACACGAATGCAGATAAAAGGCACGCCGGCCGCAGTAGCAGCCTGTGCGATAACTCCCGACTCCATGTCCACAGCAATCGCGCCGGTTGCTGCGGCCAGTTCTTTTTTCTCCGTTTCGCCTGCAACCAGGTTGCCACCGGAGTAGATCGCAGCGTCGTCAAAACTGACTGAGCTCGCAAGCCGTTCGCGCAAACGTGTGGTCCAGGTATTATCGGTTTCATATGCTGCGTCCGTGCCGATTATGGTGCCCGACAAAAGTGGCGTACCTGAAGCGAGATTGGCCACCATACCTCCCGCGGTTCCCCAACTTACGATACTGGCGGCACCAGCCTCTATGAGTTTCCGGGTCGCACGCGCCGCATTATCGGGCCCGACACCGCATATATATAGCATCACACCATCGTCAATCTCTTGTACCTGATTCGGCAACACAGTCACGCCCAGGGCCCGTGCCTCGGATGGCATCGCAGCGACAATTCCGACGGTGACCGGTTCCATCACGCCTCGTATCTGATCAGATTCTCGATGTTGCGATCTCCTGGCTTGCCACGACCATCGGGGAAGACAAGCTCGATAGATCCCGCGTTATCGAGAATCATAGGGGAATTCCGGGCTAAACTGAGTAACCGCGCAACACTAACCAACGTGAGCATGACCCGCAACAACTATCAACATCGTCCGTTGTATCTGCGCCTTGCGAATCTGGCGGGTGGCTCCGCAATCTCTCTGGATCCGGGCAAATTGATTGCCAGGGCTCAAAACCAAACGGGGCTGTCAGATTTTGGAGATCACAGCTGGCGTGACGGCTTTGTGCGTTTATGCGAATCGCTGGAAGACGAAGCCCGGCTGAACACCGTCGGGCGACTGTCGGCACGCACTCACCTGCTGCAGCTTTTAAGCAATCGACTGCGGATTGAGAACCACAGAAAAACAAACGCACGTGTGGCCGATCAATCGATAACCGCGCCGGTAATAATTACCGGTCTGCCACGCTCGGGCAGTACCTTGCTGCATGGCCTGCTGGCACAAGACCCTGCGGTTCGGGTGCCATGGACCTGGGAAGTGATGATGCCATGCCGCCTCGGCGGACAACCACGGGTACATGACCGTCGTCGCATCGAGCGCACGGAGCGCATGTTGCGATGGTTGCACCGGCTGGCGCCACGGTTTCGCACAGTACACCCAACTGGCGCGGAGTTACCGCAAGAATGCATAGCAATTACCGCGCATGAATTTGCCAGCGTGGAGTTCCACACGACATTTGACGTACCGTCGTACCAGCGCTGGCTGGACGAACAGGATGGTGTGGCAGCAATTGGCTACCACCGCAGGTTTCTGCAGCACCTGCAGACTGAAAATGACACGGGTCGCTGGTTTCTAAAGGCGCCGGCGCATTTGCACACGCTGCCTGCGCTGACAAGTATTTATCCCGATGCCCGATTTGTATTCACGCGCCGCGAGCCGGAAAAAGTCGCGGCCTCAATTGCCAGTCATGGGGTCATCCTGCGCTGTGCCTTCAGTGACCGGGTGGATGTCGAGGCGGTTGCCGATTACTGGGTGAAATGGTGGGCGCAGGGCTGGCGGCGGGCGCAGCAGTTCCGGACCTCGGGTTACCCGGTCATCGATCTGGAATATAAAGCCATCGTCGCAGATCCAATCGCGGTCGTACGCAGACTTTACGCCGCCCTGGATATGGAGCTGTCGGATCGGGCTGCGCAAAACATGCAGGTTTTTCTGTCAGCGAACCCACAGAACAAGCATGGGCACCATAACTATACATTGAGCGAGTTTGGACTAAACGCCACCGACATTCGCACGAGCTTTGGCCTTTGAAGCTGCAACCAGTCTCTGGTGAGCGGATAATGGCTGCGTGAGTATCAGCGCTCCCACAGCAGCCAGTCTCGCAAGACACTGGACCCTCGACCCGGACGTGGTGTTTCTCAATCATGGATCGTTTGGCGCCTGTCCACGCGTCGTCCAACAATATCAACAGACACTTCGAGCGCGGATTGAACGTCAGCCAGTCGAGTTTTTTGTGCGCGATATGGAGGAGTTTCTCGATGATGCACGCGCCACGCTGGCTGACTTTGTCGGCTGTCGTGCAGCTGACCTCGCCTGGGTGCCGAATATTACTTCCGGGGTCAACGCGGTGCTACGGTCCCACAAATTCAAACCCGGCGACGAATTGCTCGTCACCAATCATGAATACAATGCTTGCCGGAACGCACTCGAATTCGTAGCACGGCGAGATGGGGCCACGGTCGTCGCAGCCAATATTCCGTTTCCGATCACCAGACTATCCGCAGCGCACGACGCGATCATGTCCGCCGTTTCGGACAACACCCGTCTCGCACTCCTGGATCACGTAACCAGCCAGACTGGTTTGATCATGCCGCTCGATACGCTGATACCGGCGCTGCGAGAACGCGGCATATCAACTCTGATCGATGGCGCCCACGCACCGGGCATGGTTGACGTAGATCTCGAAGAAATCGGCGCCGATTACTACTCCGCCAACTGCCACAAATGGATATGCGCACCGAAAGGCGCAGGTTTCCTGCACGTACGACCGGAGCACCAGGAATTCATACGCCCTACTGTAATCAGTCATGGTGCCAACTCCAGACGCACCGATCGTTCGCGTTACCTGGTTGAATTCGACTGGCCGGGAACCTGGGATCCTACAGCGGTCCTGAGTGTGCCCGAGGCGCTTCGCACTTTGGAATCTTGTCTGTCCGGTGGCTGGGCGGCGGTGCGCGAGCATAACCACCAGCTTGCCGTCGCAGGACGCAAATTGGTCTGCGATGCATTAGCGGTTCCGGCACCGTGCCCGGTAGAGATGCTCGGCTCTTTGGCAGCCGTGCCATTACCGGATAGTGCCGGCCCGGCTTCGACATCCCCCTTATACGGCGATCCACTGCAAGCCGAGCTGCTGAAACGCTGGAACATTGAAGTCCCGCTGGTGCCCTGGCCGAAGCACCCCAAACGGCTGATACGCATTTCTGCACAACTTTACAACGACATTTCGCAATACGAACTCCTTGCGGAGGCACTGCGCGAGTTGTTCCCGCGAGCTGATGGTCCATGACGATAGAAGTCTTTAGCAATCTCGACACAATTCCTGAAGAAATAGCGGCCGGTCTTTCGTTGGCTGCCGGTCTGCCCTTCTTTGAGAGCATCGAATGGTTCCGGTGTTTGGCAAGACACGGGCTCGACGCCGGCACGCCGCGCCTTTATGTTTCGAAAGATAACGATGACCTGCAAAGCGCGCTTTTTTGTCTGGCCAAAGGCAGACAGCTAAGCAGTCTGACCAACTTCTACACCATCGAGTACGGGCCGGTAATGAGAGGTGCTGATGCGATGACCGGTCTCCGGGACATCGCCTCGTACATAGCCGGGGAGCGACCACGATGGAATACGATCGACCTCAGGAATCTCCATGAGACGGAACTTGCATCACTGGATACGGTGTTGAGTGCAAGTGGATTCGCGACACACAGATGGGAACAACACAAAAACTGGTTTCTGGATGTTGGCGAACAGTCATTTGAGCAATATTTCGAAACACTCAGCTCACAATTGCGTAACACCATAGAGCGCAAGAGCCGGAAAGCCGAAAGAGAACACGAATTACGGCTTGCGGTCTATCCCGGCGACGGATTGACACTGGACGAAGCCACCCGTCACTACCAACAAGTCTATGCGGCAAGCTGGAAACAGCCTGAACCGTTCACCGAATTCATGCCAGCCCTGCTCAAGATGAGCGATGAGCATAATCTTTGCCGCGTCGGCCTGGCCTGGGTGGACGGCGAGCCCGCTGCCGCGCAAATCTGGTTGGATGACGGTGATCCAGTCTTTATCTACAAGCTCGCTTACGACAGGAAATTTGCCGAACTCTCTATTGGCTCCCTGTTGTCAAAGAAGATGTTTCAAAACGCCATCGATGTCGACCGGGTTTTAAAAATCGACTATGGCGTCGGCGACGAGCCTTACAAACACGACTGGATGAGCGATTGCCAAGCCCTGAGCGGCCTGATGGCCTGCAACCGCAGCACTGCCCGTGGCCTGCTGACTCACCTCAGAGAGTCCCTCTCCGCCAGAAAGCCCTAGGTTGCACTGATGAACCGACTACGGTCCATCCACCCATCCGGGTCACCCGGTGCGTGATTTGTATAAGGGTGAATAGGGCTTTTCTTTACCCGAACATCTGTTATAGTCCGCGGCGCCTGGCGCACTTCGGTCTGCGCCAATCACTCGGGTCCCGTAATACTGCGGCTGCCAGAGCCAATCAGATTACCCAGCCTGGACCGGGCCCCCGCGCCACAAGCGCGAGCAGGGATTAGGCGACCTGGAGTAACAATCCAATGTTATTTACTGAACTCGGCCTGTCGGCCGAATTGCTGCGTGCCGTCGAAAAGCAGGGTTACCGTACGGCGACCCCGATTCAACAGCAGGCCATTCCACTGATTATCGATGGCCAGGACATCCTGGCTGCCGCCCAAACCGGTACCGGCAAGACTGCTGGATTCACCTTGCCATTATTGCAGCGGCTGCAGCAGCAGTCGGATTCCGGAAACCAGCGCCCACGAGTGCGGGCACTTATTCTGGTACCAACACGTGAACTCGCCGCGCAAGTCAGCGAAAGCGTAAACCTCTATGGCCGGTACCTGCCGTTCAAGACAGCCGTGATCTTCGGTGGCGTCAGCATCAACCCGCAAATCTCAAAACTGCGCAAAGGTGTGGACATTGTGGTCGCGACACCCGGCCGTCTACTGGATCACGTACAGCAGAAGACTGTCGACTTATCCGGTGTTCAGACACTGGTTCTGGATGAGGCAGATCGCATGCTCGACATGGGTTTCATCCGCGACATCCGCAAGGTTCTCAAGGTACTGCCGAAACAGCGGCAAAACCTGCTGTTCTCCGCGACGTTCTCGAAAGATATCCGGCGTCTTGCAGCAGATCTGCTGAATCGCCCAACAGAAATTCAAGTCGCGGCACAAAACCAGCCGGCAGATCGCGTTAATCAGGTCGTCTACCCGGTCGACAAGAAACGCAAACGCGAATTGTTGTCGCACCAAATTGGTGCTGGCAACTGGCAACAAGTGCTGGTTTTTACCCGTACCAAGCATGGTGCCAACCGGCTTGCTGAACAGTTGAGCCGTGACGGCCTGAAGGCTGCAGCTATACACGGTAACAAGTCCCAGGCCGCCCGGACCCGTGCGCTGGCAAACTTCAAAGCCGGCACCGTGCGGGTGCTGGTTGCGACGGATGTAGCGTCCCGCGGTCTCGATATCGAGCGATTGCCCCATGTCGTCAACTACGAATTGCCCAATGTTCCCGAAGACTACGTACATCGTATCGGGCGTACCGCTCGCGCAGGCCAGGAAGGCGAGGCAATTTCGTTGGTCTGTATCGATGAGTTGCCACTGCTGCGAGAAATCGAGAAATTGCTGAAAAGCAAGATCGAGAAAGAACTTATCCCGGGCTACGAACCGGACCCGCGTATCAAGGCGGAACCGATTCAAAAAGGGCGCCCACAGCGACAGCAGCGACCAGGCGGGCATCGCGCTGGTCCGCGCAACAAGCGATCCGGCGCACCAAATAACCGCGGTGGAAAGCACCACCGCGCAACACGCGGACGGCAACGCGCGGGCTGATTTAGCCTCAGTACCTGCGTGCTCTGGTTGGTGCCGTGCGCAACTCGTGCGGTCGCCGTGGGAAATAGTCGTCGAGCGTGCGCGCTGGTGCGAAAACCACCCTCCGGCGGCAAT
>JAOTXR010000129.1 GCA_029862285.1 Gammaproteobacteria bacterium | reverse complement strand
GAGCAACGATCCGGAATACCCCGCCAAAACAGGTTGGCGCGAGGACGAGCGTGACCTGATCGGCGAGTGGGTCACCCGCTACGGTAGTGACGCAAGGTACGTGTACAACAACGAGCAGTTAGCCGATGTGAATTTACGCCGCACGTCAAATCTCCTGGGTCTGTTCGAGCCCTCGCACATGCAATACGAGGCAGACCGAAACGACGGACCCACTGGCGAGCCGTCCCTGGCGGAACTGGTAAGCACAGCCATCGGGATGCTGGACCGATCGGACGCGGGATATTTTCTTTTCGTCGAGGGCGGACGTATCGATCATGCTCACCACGGCAGCAACGCCTACCGCGCCTTGCACGATACCATTGCCATGTCCGACGCCGTGGCGACGGCACGAAAGATGACCAACGCCGACGAAACGCTGATCATCGTGACTGCCGATCACGGCCATGTCCTTGAGATTGCCGGCTATCCCGTGCGTGGCAATCCAATTCTCGGCAAGGTTGTCAGTATCGCAGAGGACGGCAGCCCGGCGACGGACTATGCCCGTGACGCGACGGGCAAGCCCTACACAACATTGGTTTACGGTAACGGGCCAGGGCATCTGGCAGCTTCTGATACACAACCTGAAGGACCGAAGACCTACCCGCACTTTGCACAAAGTCGCCAGGAAACTTCCCGTGGCCGGGCTGATCTAAGCGATATCGATACCGAACACCCGAACTATATGCAGGAAAGTGCTATTCCCACCACGTCTGAGACCCACTCGGGCACAGACGTGGCGATCTATGCTGACGGCCCGGCAGCCTGGTTATTTCAGGGTGTACATGAGCAAAACTATATTTTCCATGTCATGGCTTATGCCCTTTTTGGCCAAAACTAGGCTCGCAGTTGTCCCGCTGATTGCGCTGTTCGCCGCAAAGGCCGCCTCTGGCGTGCCGATTGCAACGCCAGGCATGCCCGGTCAGCGGCCGCTTGCATTCGAACATGTAACGGTTGTCGATCTGGAGCAGGACAAGCGCTTAGCTGATCGCACGGTGCTGATACGAGACGGCAAAATCGAGCGCATAACGGGCCCGGACATCACGCTACCGAAGCAGTCACTACGCATCGACGCCACTGGTTGTTTTCTGCTGCCGGGCCTGGTCGAAATGCACGCACACATTCCCGGCGCCAGCCTGGACGACGCCTATCGGGACCGTGTTCTGTTCCTGTATCTCGCCGCAGGCGTTACAACAGTACGGGGAATGCTCGGCGAGCGCAGTCATTTGCAGCTCCGTGAGGAATCGAAAAATTACCACGTGCTGGCGCCGAGAATATTTACTTCTGGCCCGTCGTTTAACGGTCGCAGCGTCAACAGTGTCGAAACGGCACGACAAATGGTGCGTGACCAACACGAATCCGGTTACGACTTTGTCAAACTCCACCCGGGCCTGAGTGTTGCCGAGTACGATGCGCTGGCGGCAACCGCCAGGCAGATTGGCATTTCCTTTGCCGGCCACGTTTCACTCGATGTCGGGCTTGACCACACGCTGACAGCGCGTCAGGCGACTATCGACCATCTCGATGGCTACATGCAGGCGCTGGTTCCACCGGGAACCCGCTACGACGCTGCAGACAACGGTTTCTTTGGCGCCGGGCTTGCCGGGCTTGCGGACCACGAGCGGATCGCGCAACTTGCGGTCGCGACGGCCGCAGCCGGTGTGTGGAACGTACCGACACAAACGCTGATCGAAAACATGGTTTCAAGCACTGACGCCGAGACCCTGGCGGCACGTCCAGAAATGCGCTACATGCCCGCGAGCATCGTGCGTCGTTGGCAGGATTCCAAATCGAGAGTTCTTTCCGGACCCGATTACGATGCAGATCTGGCACGGCGTTTCGTTGATTTGCGCCGGCAGTTGATAGTGGCGTTACACCGTGCCGGCGCCGGTTTGTTACTGGGTTCCGATGCACCACAAGTCTTCAACGTCCCGGGTTTTGCCATTCACCGCGAATTGCGGCTACTGGTGGAGGCCGGGCTCAGCCCCCGCGATGCCCTGTTGACCGGCACTGCCAATCCAGCGAAATTTTTTGCTGCCAGCGACACTTTTGGCAGTGTAGGCGTTGGCCTCGAAGCCGATTTGATGTTGCTGACGGCAGATCCCACAAAGAACATCGACAATATCGCAAAAATTGCCGGGGTTGTTGCGCGCGGCCGGTGGCTGTCTAAAGCGACTATCGATCGCAGGCTGGAGGCGTTGACACAACAATGAGCCGGCGGATCGTCGTACTGACTACATCACGTGCAGATTTTTCTCATCTGCAGTGGCCTTTGCGACATCTGCTCGAAAACCCCGCGCTGGAGACACAACTGATAGTAACCGGCGCCCACCTGTCTGAAGAGTTTGGCCACAGCGTTGATGAAATCCTTACCGCCGGATTCGAAGTGGACCACACAACGGAATGCCTGCTCAGTTCCGATACGGATATCGGGATGGCTAAAACCATCGGCATCGCCACGCTTGGGCTTTCCGATCTGCTTGGCCACATCAGACCGGATCTGCTACTGCTCATTGCCGATCGCTACGAAATGCTGGCGCCTGCCGCAGTTGCCCTGGCGTTGCGCATTCCGGTCGCGCATATCGAAGGCGGTGAAATCAGTGAGGGCGCAATCGACGACGCCGTGCGTAATGCCATAACCAAACTCGCTCATTTGCACTTCACGCCAACGGAGGCTGCGCGACAACGGGTTATTGCGATGGGCGAAGAAGCGTGGCGGGTCCATGCAGTTGGCGCGCCGTCCCTCGACACACTGAAAAAAGTAAAACTCTACCGTCGCGACGAATTAAACAGACGCCTCGGCATCGAACTGGGTGGTTCTCTCTGCCTGGTCGCTTTGCACCCCGTCACACTGCTCGAAGACACGCTGGCCGAATCAGATGCAGTCATCGAAGCCCTCGAGCAAGTCGACCGACAGGTCGTCTTTTGTTTCCCCAATGCCGATGCCGGCAGTCGTAAGCTGATCCGGCGGGCGAGGGATTTTTGCGCCCGCCACCCCGATGCCCACGTATTCGTAAATCTCGCACCGGAGTTGTACTGGAGTCTGCTGGCCCAAAGCGATTTGCTGGTGGGCAATTCTTCCAGCGGGATCATGGAAACACCCGCGCTGGGGATCCCGACCGTCAACATCGGTATCCGGCAACAAGGGCGGTATCGTGCCGCAAACATCATCGATACGCCGGCCAATGCGGCAACCATCCTGGCAGCGGTACAGCGGGCGGTCTCAGCGGATTTTCGGTCCGGTCTAGACGGGATGGACAATCCCTACGGCGATGGCCGTGCCGGGGAACGTATCGCGCAGACCCTGGCCGAAGCCCCGCCACGCGATGTACTTTTGCACAAGCGTGGCCTGGCAGTGGCAACCGACGACGCGGGACGATATGCGTTCCGGCAACAGCCAGATCCCGGTCAATGAGCATTGGCAACGCCGACAGCTGGGACCGCTACTGGGCACATGGATTTCTCACCTCGTGTGCGGATGCCTTCGCGGGTAACTACGAAGGCAGCATGCGTACGGTATGGGAGAAACGCTTCTCTGCATTGCCCGACGGCTCGCGAGTGCTGGACATATGCACCGGCAATGGCGCAATTGCACTGATTGCAGCGGCGACAGCAAGACGACTGGACTGCAAACTGCTAATTCATGCCATCGACCTGGCGGACATCCACCCGGAACGCGCGGTACACGACGAGGCACGACCGCTTTTAGACGACATTAACTTCCATTCCCGCACCGATGTTTGCGAAACCGGTTTTACGAATGACAGTTTCGACCTGATTAGCGGGCATTTTGCACTTGAATACGCTGATCGCGAGCCGGCTGTCCGCGAACTTGTGCGAATTACCGCGGAAAACGGCGAGCATATGTTCGTCATGCACAGCACGGAATCCGTAATTCTCAAGACCGCCGCAGTGGAACTGGAACATATCGATTTGCTCCATGGATCTGCTCTGTTCGAACGGGCCGGTGACTTCCTGCGCCTGGTTGCTAACAAGTCGGCGGAAGAAAAGGAGGCTCTGGCAAAAATGCCTGAGGCCGAGGAACGCCGGACAGCATTGAACCGGGCAGCTGCACTGGTTTCGGCGGCAATCAAACAATCTGCGCATCCGGAAATCCTGAGAACGGCACTGGGCCATGTCAGTGCCGCGTACAAGGCACTGGCAAACGAGGGTTTGGACAAAGCGCTACAGCAGCTGCAGCAGGGCGCCGCAGAAATCGCCGCCAATGCCGGCAGGCTGGCTGATTTGCGTCAGGCTGCATCGACACTACAGGACATCAAGCACCTGGGCGAACTGTATGCAAAATACGGCTTTGTCGATTTTTCATTTGATGTGCTGAAGGAAGAGCCCGCCGGGCTCATCGGCTGGATAGTGCATGCGCGCAGGACCGGTTAATGGGCCGGTGCTTTGACGGCCGGGCCGGTCTGTTTCTATTGGTACTGTCGACCCTCGTGCTCTACGCATGCGGCCGGCCACCGGATCAATCTTCCGTCACGCCGTCAAGCGACGAATCTGAACAGGCGCAAGTCCATTATCGACAAGGCCTCATGCTGCTTGCCAGTGGTGATTGTGCCAGGGCAGCAACGTCACTGGACCTGGCGATACAACTGAGTCCGGGTAACATAGCCATCGCCGAGGCGTGGATCAGAAACGACTCGAGTTGTCGTGCACAACGCAATCAACAGGTCCTGGCGGTCGCAGCAGAATTATTCACCGCAATTCCAGACGCTGCATATGCAGAAGCCTATGCCATGGCCCTGGCGGCTAACGGGCAATTCGACAGGGCCATTCAGTTGCAGGAACGCGTCGTGGCAAACGCAGACTCGGTCTACTCACGCGATTTGTTACAACGATTTCGTAACCGCGAGATGGCAGAGGAGCCGTGGCCGGCGGATACCGCCGATTTCTAGCGCCACGCCTCAGCGACCGAGCGGCCCCAGAAACTTCGCATAGTTTTTCCACCGCCCGGCTGAGGTCTGGTAGATCGGTTGACGAACTTGTGCGTAACTTGCTGTATTAACCAGTCTTTTAGTGCGATGGAAAGCCAGACACCGTGGCTCCCATGGGAGATCCAGAAACGTCAGCAAACGGCGGATCTCCGGTTCCGGTGCTGCAATCACCGACTCGTATTCCACCTCGAGCATGGGTAGCGGCAACACAGATTGCCAGTGCGTCATGATGCGTTCGCAGGATTCAGTGTATGCCGCAATGTGCTCCAGACGCGAAGCCCAGGGATCACTACGGAAATTCATATTCTGAAAGTACACGGACAACCCGGTATCCCTGACATCGCGCCGGCAATAGACCACACGTGCATGAGGAAACAACAACGCGATCAGACCCAGGTGCAGAAAATTCTTGGGTAGCTTGTCCGTCCATAGCTGCGCCCCACCACAATCCCCATAAGAGTTCATGTAGCTTTGAGCCAGTTGGTTTAGATCATCGGCGGTATACCGGGTCAGACTTTGTGGATAGCCGGGGCCGAGCTGACGCAGGATGTCGATGATTTCAAATCGCTCACCACCAGCATGAACTTCATCGTGGCTTGCCAGTATTTGCTCGACCAGTGACGTTCCCGAACGCGGCATGCCAACTATAAAAAGCGGCTGTCTGCTATCGGCCGTCGCGCTGGTCAACTGCTGCCAGGTTTCCGGGCTAAAGAACTCGACTTGCGCCTGCACCAGTTCCTGATGCACAAGCGGGTCAAATGGCGCCGGCTTGAGTTCATTGGCCGTCTTGACCGAAGCAAACGCCGCATCGTAATCACCGAGTTCATCCTGCACCTCGCCCAGCGTGAAATAAAGCCGTGGATCTCTTGCCAGAACATGGTCCTCTTCCGCACTCAAGTCTCTTAACAACTTCAATGCAGCACCGCTCTTGCCCTTGCGACGCAACAACCGGGCCCTGGCGTAATTCGCCAAAACGCCCCCACCCCCGGCATGATCGAGCAACGCCAGACCCGCATCGATATCGCCCCACAGTTCACAGAGCAATGCCCTGCCGGCAACCGCCACCGCCAGTGTCGGCTCAATATCCAGCGCGGCATCGTAGGCATCACGGGCCTTTTTTACTTCGCCGAGCGAATACCACAGCTCGCCCAGCAGGGCTGCTGGCTCCGCATCGCCTGGATCGAGCTCGATAGCGCGTTGATAGGCGTGTGCCGCGTCGGAATACCGTTCGAGAAACTGGTACAGCTCACCGAGGTTGAGCAGCGTATCTTTGCCGGATCGCCCCAGCTCGAGACTGCGTTCGAATGCAATCGCGGCGTCTGCGTAGTCTCCCGCGAGTCCCAATACGGTGCCGAGATTGTAGTGGGCAATCGCCAGGCTGTCATCGGCGGCT
>JAOTXR010000128.1 GCA_029862285.1 Gammaproteobacteria bacterium | reverse complement strand
AATCTCCTCGGTTTTGCCTTCGCCATGCTCGGCAATCATCATTGCAACCAGAGACTGGTTGTAGACTTTTTTCGACGTGCGCAGACACAGCCGATTGCTCCACGCCGGTTCGGCAAGTGCAGCATAGGTACTCAACGTCGACGGATCTACTCGCTCTGTACTAAGAGCAATGGTTCGTGCTCTGACCGACAGACCCACCCATCGGCCGTTGCTATCGCGCAGGTGGGCCGGGATGTTCTGATCAAGCACGTCGGAGTTTGCTGCCTGGAGCAGGCCCTGCTCAGCTGCCAACCAGAGATTGCCGGCATCGACAGTCAAAAAAAGATCGGCCGGTGTCTGTTCGCCTTCAGACAACAATCGCTGCATCAACGGTCCTTCCTTGTCGGTTAGCCAGGTGACGGACACTCCGGTCTCTGCGGTATAGCGATCAAAAATCGGCTGGATGAGTTGCTCGGCCCGAGCCGAATAGACAACGACTGCATCGGGTCTGGGCCCACACCCGGTAAACAGGCAGACCAGAGCGAGGACTAATGTGCGGTATAAAAGCATTCTGGGCCCAAAAATATGATGAGCCACAAATGCTAATCAATCTCATTTGCAATTGAAACCGATCGGGCCGATAAAACCCGATCGCGACCGGTTTTTTTCGCCCGGTACATGGCTGAATCGGCCGCCTCGAGCAGCGCCTTGCCCTGCGCGCTGGCGTCACCGTGACGCTGCGGCCGTGCCGCAGCAACGCCTGCCGATACGGTAATCGTCAGTGCCCGGTCCGCTTCAATGAGTATCGGCGTGGCCCGCACTACTCGCCGCACGCGTTCGGCCAGGTTACGCGCCAGCCGGTCCTCGGTGTCGGGCAGCAACACAACGAATTCCTCACCGCCAAACCGCGCCGCCACATCGCTGCCACGTACCTGAGTCGCAATGCGCAGCGCAACCTCGCGCAACACTTCGTCACCGGCCAGATGACCATAGGTGTCATTGACCTGTTTGAAACGATCAATATCGATCATCAGGCAACTAATCCACTGACCGCTACGTTGTGCGCGTGCAATCTCTTCGGTCAATCGAACTTCCAGATAGCGTCGATTGTGCCAGCCGGTAAGTGCATCGGTCAGGCCACTCAGACGCAACCGCGCGCGATTGACGGCATTTTCCAGCGCAAATGACGCAATCGAGCCGAGATGCTCGAGAATATCGGTCGCATAATCGGCGGTAAAACGCTGCGGGTCAGTGGCGCCCAGATTGATGCTGCCAATCAGGCAGTGTTCGCGTGCCAATGGCAATATTGCAACGCTTTTGATATCGCCACCGGGTAGCACCGGCCGATGCGCGTTGTTGAATGGGCCCAGCCAGGGTTTTTGCAGCGAATCGTAGAGTTGCGGAAATACACTGAGCCGGTGCACCAACAAGACGCCGGGAGGTACCGAGGTATCGTGCAATGCAGACAGCAAATGCCTAATTTCATGCTCGGGATCGCAGAGCACCAGCGTACAAGCCGGTATGCCGTAGGAATTGGCGAGTCCGGTAGTGAGATATTCAAATAACGAAAGCAGTGAATCTGCTTCCAGAATGCTGAGTTGACGCTCGTGGGCGCGCTTGAATATTAACTCATTCGCTGTCGCTTCGGCGCCTTGCGTAGCGAGTCGCTGGCGTAGCGCTTTTGTTTCCTTGTCACTGGCCGTCATAGGTGAGTGACGATGCTCTCATCAACCGTGCATCGTGAAATAGTAGCCGATATCTCAACCGATTTCTGAGTCCGCAACCAAAATGCCCAGGTCCAGCCCGTGCGCTTGCAGGCCTCAACTACTCCGTTTGCCGCAACCAGCAAAAAGAAAGGCCATACCCTTGCGGTTATGGCCTTTCAGCTAATTCCAAGCCCTGTACTCAGTCGTCAAAATCGAGAAAAATTGTCAGACCGTAGGGTGATATCCGAATGCCATCGCCACGGTAATGGTAGTAACTTCCGTGGTCATACCGGTAGCGGTTGTAGCGATCGTATCGTGAGTAACGCGAAGGCGCCGGGAACGGACGATAGACGTAATCCGCGTGTCGCCGGTGACGATAACGCGAGTAATTGCGATTGGTCCGGTAGTGCCGGCTCGAGCGGTGATCGCGACGATAACGCCGGTCGTATTGGTCGGAATGCTGATAGCGGCCATGTTCGGCCCGCGGCGCCACGGCACCAAACTTGGTCTCATCGGCGTGTGAGACCGGGGCCGTGATCATCAACAGCACCGCCAGAGGAAGCAAAATGAGTAACTTGTTCATGATTGGCACTCTAGCGCGGAACGCCTGAATCTCAGCTGAATATGCTGCACCGCAGCATCAAGTTCATTTGCGCAGTGTAAATCCATGCATGAACTTTTGCAGTTTGCCGCCGTACGGCGGATATAGCGCCTGCGCCGTGTTCAACCATCGCGGCCGCCGGAACACACCACGTACGTTTGAAAATGTCGCGAAACCCTCTTCGCCGTGATACCGGCCCATGCCGGACTCCCCCGATCCGCCAAACGGCAGATCATCGACGGCGACGTGCATGACGGCATCGTTAATACATACACCCCCCGAATGAGTGTTATCCAGAATCTTTCGGATACGTCGCTTGTCGCTATCAAAGCAATTGAGTGCCAGAGGACGCGGCCGCTCATTTATGTAAGCGATGGCATCATCGATGCTGTCGTAAGGAACCACGGGCAATAACGGACCGAAGATTTCTTCGTTCATTACCCGCATGTCATCGTGCACGTCCAGCAATACGTACAATGGCATCTTGCGGGATTCGTGTGACAACGTTTCATTCGCCGGATTGATTTCGACGATTCGCGCTTCCTTGGTCCGCGCATCATGCAGCAAGTCCTGTAGCCGCTCATACTGCCGGTCACTGGCGATTGACGAGTAATCCTCATTGTCTGCCAAAGTCGGATACATACTCGAGAAACGCTCGCTCAGACGCTCAACGAATTCTTCCTGTAAGTCGTGCGGACACAATACGTAGTCCGGTGCGGTGCAAGTCTGGCCGACGTTGAGAGACTTGCCGAAGCAAATTCGTTCGGCAGCCATTTTCATGTCGACATCGCGTGTGACGATTGTCGGTGACTTGCCGCCTAGCTCAAGCGTAACCGGTGTCAGATTTTCGGCAGCCGCACGCATTATGTGCCGGCCGACGCCGGTTGAACCGGTAAACAACAGATGATCGAAAGGCAGGCGGGAAAAAGCGATCCCGACATCGGCTTCGCCGGTGACGACCGTGACATGATCCTCGGCGTAAATTTCCGCGATCATTCTTGCGATGTGCTCGCTGGTTCGCGGAGTGAATTCCGATGGCTTGATCAGCACGCGGTTGCCGGCTGCCAACGCGTATATCAGCGGGCCGGTCACCATGAGTAGCGGATAATTCCACGGCGCAATGATGCCAACCACGCCTTTAGGCTGATATTCCTTCCACGCACGCGTGGACAACATCATGCGGCCGACACTGACCCGCTTCGGACGCATCCATCGCCGTAGCCGACGACTGGCATACCGCAGGCCTTCGAGACTCACCATAATCTCGGCTGACAGGGTTTCCGCGGCCGCCCGATGACCGAAATCAGCCGAAATGGCGGCGGCGAGGATCTCTTGATCGCGTACCAGGATTTTCGCCAATTGCTGCAGATGGGTGCGGCGTTCGGCTAGCGGCGGGTTTGGGGACTCTCTAAAAGCTTGTTTTTGCTCGGTAAACAAAGCTTCAAGATGCTGCAATCCGGGGTCGAGACTGTGGATGTGGGAGGCGTGGGTCACCATCTGAAGATCCTCTGCTAATGGCGTCAGCATAGCACTGTGTTGCACTGCGGGGTGAATGATGCGCCAGCACCCAAAAAGCGCGAACCAGGTCCTTCAGCAATTACAGCGGCTTAGTCACACTCCGCAGGCCGGAACCCGAGACGCTTTATGGAAACCGCTGCCGCTATAGATACCAGACCGCGAGTAATGGTGCTGGACGATGACCCGGAAATGGCCTCCTATGTGGCGGCGGCCATGCGGCGCGCGGGTTTCTTGCCGACGGTGACGCCGAATGCCGAGGTTTTTTTCCGCGAACTCAGCGACGAGCACAGCATTATCCTCGTTGACCTGATGATGCCAGGAAAAGACGGCATTCAGGTACTGCACGAGCTCGGCGAAAAAAAATGCACAGCGTCTATCGTATTAATCAGTACTGTCGCCATGCGCATACTGGGCGCCGCGGAACGCATCGCCCTCGGTCACGGTCTGCGATTGCTCGGGAGCCTCCGCAAACCGTTCGAAGTAAGTGAATTGCTGGATGTCGTAACCACGGCACCGCCGCCTGTACCCAAAAAGAAAAAAAAGAAAGAGATCGCTCCCGTAACCACCGAGGAGCTGCGTAGAGGTATCGACGCCGACGAATTCATTGTGCATTTCCAGCCAAAAATTCAGGTCAAGTCCCTGGAATTTGTCGCAGTCGAAGCGCTCGCGCGCTGGGCTCATCCCGAGCGCGGGCTGTTATCGCCGGCTCACTTTATCGGCACGGCCGAACAACACGACCTGATCGGACCGTTGACCAGCGCAATTATTGGCAAGGCCTTTCATCAATGCGCTGTATGGCTCGACGCGGGGCTGCGTTTGAAACTCGCGGTCAATGTGTCCACACGATCGTTAGGGGATTACGATCTGCCCGAGTGGTTTGAAGAACAAACACGCATGGCAGGCATCCTGCCACATCAGGTGGTTATTGAGATTACCGAAAGCTGGATTACCAGAGATCCGCTGGCGATGCTGGAAATATTGACACGTCTGCGCATGAAGGGCTTTTCGCTGTCTATCGACGATTTCGGGACTGGCTACTCGACGATGCTAAAACTGAAAAATATTCCGTTCAGCGAGCTGAAACTGGATCAGTCATTTATTCGCGATGCAGCCAGTGACGCTGAAGCGCGGTACATCGTGGAGTCGAGCATCAGCCTCGGTCAGAAACTCGGTCTGCACCTGGTTGCCGAGGGCGTTGAACGCCAGGAGGACTGGGATCTGATCACGGAGCTGGGCTGCGACGAAGGCCAGGGCTATTTCATAGCACGACCGATGCGTGGCAGCGATGTGCCCAACTGGTTAGGTCGCTGGCAGGCTTACCTCGGCAAATGACGGGTCGGTCGCTGCTGTGACCCGAACACGGTATTGTCAACAGCGAATGCCCTGCAATTTGGGCTAAACTGCGCGCCCTGGAGTTTGTCGTTTTTGGCGATCAGACATTTACATGAAAACACTGATCAGAATCGTAACGATGCTTTTGATCTTCCCGGCCGCGCATGCAGCGGAAGGAATGTGGCAGCCACATCAGTTGCCGCAACTATCAGGTGAGCTAAAAAAACTTGGCCTCAAGGCGGCGCCGAAGAGCCTCAATGACCTCGTCGGTCATCCGATGAACGCAATAGTCGGGCTTGGTCATTGCTCGGCGTCTTTTGTCTCACCGGAAGGCCTGGCGGTAACCAACCATCATTGTGTGCAACGGATTCTGCAGCACAACTCGACGACCGATGACAATCTCATCGAAGACGGCTACCTGGCCGAAGAAAAATCGTCCGAGCTTTCCGGTGGCCCCGGGCAGAGAATTCTCGTTACTGTCCAGGCAACCGATGTCAGCAAGTCGATGCTGGACGGACTGGCGGCGGATATGGATGGGCTTGAGAGACAAAAATCGCTGGAAGCTCACGAGAAAGAACTTGTTGCCGCCTGCGAGAGCGAAGACGGTTATCGCTGCGAAGTACATTCCTTTTACGAGGGATTGTCTTTTTATCTTATCAAGCAGCTGGAAATCCGTGATGTGCGGCTGGTGTACGCACCACCGCGTGGTATCGGGGATTACGGTGGCGATGTGGATAACTGGATGTGGCCGCGGCATACCGGCGACTACTCTTTTATTCGCGGCTATGTATCGCCGCAGGGACAACCGGCGGATTTCAGCGTTGATAATGTACCGTACCGGCCTGAGCACTATCTGACAGTATCCACCGGTGGTATACGCGATGGTGATTTTGCCATGGCGCTCGGTTATCCAGGCCGCACTTACCGGCATCGGCTTGCTGCAGAGGCCAGCGAGATCGGTGGCTGGTTCTACCCGCTACGCCAAAAACTCTATGAAGACATGCTGAAGATCATCGGGCGTGAGACTGCCGAACGCGATGCTGCAGCAATCAAATACTCCTCGCTGCTTGACGGCCTCAACAACGTTATCAAGAACTATGGCGGTATGATCGAGGGCTTTGCCCGCAGCGGCCTGGTGGAACGCAAGAAGGGCAATGAACGAGAATTCGCGCGCTGGTTGGAAAAACAAGCCGGCGGTTCGCAGGGCCTCGACGACCTCAACACGCTGATAAGCGAATATGGCGCTAACCGCGAACGACGCATGATCTATCGGGATTTTTTGCGTCGCC
>JAOTXR010000127.1 GCA_029862285.1 Gammaproteobacteria bacterium | reverse complement strand
TGGCTGCGGCATAGTCCTGTCAACGCTTATCTTGCATAGCGCGCCACCCGGAAACCCAAATCCGGCCGGCCCTGGGCGCCATGGTCCCGAAAAGCGCTGCGAATTTCACTAATATTGCCTTTCATCCAGCTGGCGCCGCGGATCACATGCTGATCGCCGAACTGGGGACCCAGCGGATCCACCAGGGACACGAACGGATCAACCGTGGCAATCTCGTAATAGTCATGCGTCCATTCGGTAACATTGCCGGCCAGCTCCGTCAGACCGAGCGGGTTCGCTGCGAAGCTGCCGACAGGTGCCGACACCGTAAAACCGTCGTCATAATTGTTGAGCCGCTGTGCAACCACACTTCCCGCTGCATTGTCCGCAAAATTACCGGCCTGGTGCGGCGGCGGCAACTCGGCTCCCCAAACATACTTGCGTGGCTGGGCCCCACCGGCAAAACGAGCAACCCAGGACCATTCAGCTTCGCTGGGCAGCCGGTAGCCGGTATTCATCGGCCGTTTGGCTACCATTCGGCCGTCGCGATCGACATAGGCTTTTGGCAGACGGTCTTTGTCGCTAAGCCAGTTGCAGAACCGCGCGGCCAGCTGCCAACTCACGCGAACAACCGGCTGATTGTCTTCGTTGAGCGTGATACCGCCCATGAATCCGGAACTGTGGGTATCCATGAACTGTCTGAAGGCGCCGTTAGTTACTTCGGTTACGCCAATGTAGAACTCACGGGTCAGTTCCACGTCGCGGCGCACTTCGTTGCTGCGCCGACCCTGCTCGCGTCGCACCGAGCCCATGCGTAGCGAACCGCCACGAATCAGGCGTAAATTGCCGGCAATCGTCGTAATACTCTTGGGCAATTCGGCCGCCGCCGCCTCGGCAATTGTTCTTAAAACAACTGTTAGCCGTTGCTCGAGACCGCGGCGCGGCGTCACGCTCTCAGTATGCGGCGCATAGCCGGTCTTGCGTATCTCTATTGTATGTGGCGCCGCAGTGAGGGACAGCACCTGGTCGGCCTGACCGGATGCGCGCCCGTCAACATAGAGCTCCGCATCCGCAGGACTCGCGATTATCCGCACCGAACCCAAAATGGGCTGCAGGCTGACCGAGATTTTTGACTGCTGATCCGGCTCCAGCTCTACGCTGCGCGATGCCGACTCGTACCCCGGTTTGGCAAATGCAATACGGTGTCTCTTATTGGGCGTAACAGGGATCTCAATCGGACTGCGCCCGCGGAAGCGACCGTCAACGGTGATATTCACGTTCACAGGACTTGTGCTGACTGACAATACGCCGTCGGCCACTGCAAGACTCACATCATCCAGCGTCTGCATCTCGCCGGCGATAACGGTAATAGGCCGGACTTCACTTTTATAACCGGCGAGCGATATCGTCAGTTCCCGGTCACCCGCCTCGATTTCTGTCGTGAGCGGGGTAATACCGACCGTTTCGCCGTCAACCGACAGGGTCGCGCCAGCAGGTTGGCTGCTCACCGCAACCGGCGCCCAGTTGGGCTGCAGCGTTACGTCCACAGATTGCTCTACGTGCATGCCCGTAATTTCAATTTCCTGCTCGTGCGGCAGGTGATTTTTCGCCCGGACGAGCAAGCGGTGCAAACCGGCAGAGAGTTCCGTTTCGGCCAGCGGCGTGGTACCAATCTCTTCGCCGTCGACCAGTATGGTCGCACCGGTCAGCTCGCCGGATGCAATTGAGACCAGCCCCGGCAATTTTTCCATTTGCATGACGAACTGCTGATTACTCGACCGACCAACTTCTATATCGGCTTCGAGGTATTCATAGCCATCCAGTTCCGCTGTCACCTGATAATCGCCGGGTCGCAACAGGTATCGTCCGCCCACACGCGGTTTCAACAGTGCGCCACCCAGGGCCATCTGTGCCGGTGGAGGCTGGATAATCACGTTGACCGATCGCGCGGTAAACATGAACCAGGTCACCGCCGTCAACAATGCGACGACCGCCAGTATTGCCACCTGCAGGACTCGCATTCCGCGACGCGACGACCGCACCTGACCACGTTCCGGATGAAACGCCACCGGTTCGATAACCGTACGACCACGGTCGTCTCCTATGGACGGTGGTGGTAACTCTTCGGCCTGGTGGGATCGCGCATGCAAGGAGAGCTTCTTACCACGCACGTGGCAAACCAGATGCCCCTCGTTGAAGCTGACAACATCGCCGTCAGCTAACCAGCTCGGCTCGCGCCGCAGCGTACCATTGATCCGCATCGGCACATCGCCAGGCACCAGAAACGGCGTACCGTCGTCGATACCAACCTGGGCGAGCACCGCACTGTCGGTATCTGCGAGATGTATGGCCGCATTGCCACCTCCGATATCCAACGGAAAATCTTCACCACGGAAAGTTCGCTCCCCGCGATCGTCATAAACAAGCACCGATGCGTTCAAATCTGCTCCTCACAGCGGATAAGCAACGGCGTGGGCGTTATGCCGGCCTTGACCACCAGTTCCGCACGTACATCGCGATAACCACTACGTGTACCCACCACGGTGTAGCGACCGGGAATCAATTCCAGTTCGTGGTTTTCGAAAGCGCCAAGCCGGCCGATTCGATAGACCACGATGTCAGTTTGATTATCCGATTGCAGCTGCACCCTGACCGGTTGCTGCGACAGGTATAACGCCTGTTGCAACTGCTCGGCCAGCGACTGCAGCGACGGCGCGTTTGCCTTGACCGTATCGATTTGTTCTATCAGCGTCTCAGCCAGGCGTTTGACGTCGTCTTTCGAAAACTCGCCGGATTCCAGTAGTGCTTCGGCACGTGTCGTCAAAGATGCCAGCCGGCGGGCACGGTCACGTCCCTGCTGTGCCAGCACCAGGGCCGGATCGATTTGCAGTAATTCGCTGTACAGGCCAATGGCGCTCTCCCAGTCCTCCCTGGACTCCATTGCGGCTGCCTGTGCACGCAGGCTCTCTGTCTTTGCGGCCCGCACGGCCACATCTATCTGGATGCCGGCATCGCGGACCTCCGGCGACTGCGGTCGCAACGCAGCGGCACTCCCCAGGGCCTGGCGTGCTGCCGTGTAGTTTTCCGCGCTGATGGCACGATATACCCGCGACATGATGGCTTCAAAACCGGCCACCGCCTGCGCGGCATTCAGCCTTTCGATCTCTGCTTCGATTTCCGCGTTTTCGGGATCAATAATGAGCGCTTCACGCAGCGCCGTCAGCGCTCCTTGGAGATCGCCGTCGCTTTCCAGTGCCCGCGAGCGACGCGAAAGTTCCAGCAATTGAGGGAGGTAAGCGGTACGGTTCAGGGCCACGCGGACTTCCTGGTCATCCGGTTCGATTGCGAGTACGACACGAAAATGTTCCGCCGCGGCCTGCGAATCACCACGGCGGTAGGCCAGCCAGCCAGCTTCGCGCCGATCTGCAGCAATTCCGGGAGCCTGTTCGGTCAGTGCCGTCAACAGTTCATTGCTCGCTCCGAGAGCACGCAGCGCGCCGAGATGATCCACCTCGCTGGCCAACTGCTCACCTTCCTGCAACAGCTTCAGCGCCCGCTCCGCCCGGACCCCTGCCCAGGTAGATACATCCATGGCCTCCAGCTTCAACCAGCGCTCATACAGATCCTGCCGCAGGCTTTCGGCCTGCGTTGCCTGATCCTGCAGACGGGTACGCGCCGAGTCTATTGCCGACGCCCTCGTGCCCGGTTTGGAGAGCCATTGCGGCAGATAGACGAGCGTCGTCATTGCGGCAATCGACAAAAAGCCGACAGCGACTATCCACCACCACAAGCGCCGGCCATGGCTGGCCGCATCTTCGGGGAGACGCGTCGTTTCGGCCTGGCGGCCAACCGGCTCGATGCGTTCGAATTGCTCAGTGTCACCTGATGTCATGCCATATTTAACACCGCAACGGATTTCGCGGCTACCTCACCCCCAGGATCGCACCACGGCTGGCCACCGTTGTGCGCAGGCTATTTTGAAAATTAACGTAATCGGCGCTGGAACGCTGCTTGCCTGTCGTTAGCCGTCAGGAGGACCTTGTTGCCCCTCAATTTCGGGTAGACCGGTCTCAGTGACATAGATGTCCCGCAGTAAGTCCCGCCATTGTTCAAACTGCGAATCCACGGAACCACTAAGCGTAATGGTCTTGCCTTCGACTTCGAGCACCGCGGGCCGCACTTCGGCATCGAAAGTGTCGCCGAGCTCACGCATGGTTTCGGCATGCACGAGTGCTTCAGGGCGCAGCGGCATAGTACTCAGAATAGACGACAACCCCACCAGTGCGCCGACCCGGCCGGCATAGCTCGCATAGTTGCTGTCGGAGTTCGCATCGACCGCCAGACCACCCACAATCAGTGCGGCACCGGCGATCGTGCGCCGGCGGATCTCACGCTCCAGCCGACGCAATTCGACGACTTCATCATAGTTAAACCGGCGCCAGTCGCTGTAAGCGCCCTTAACTTGCTGGTAGAAAACGCCATAATGCTGATCGAGCGTATCGATAAAGAGGTTGTCGCGTTCGCGTATCTTCTGCACCCGCTGCAGCATCGGGTCATCGCGCGCCGGTAGACGACTTAGCTGAACGCGGCCGTCATCTTCCTCGATATACTTGCCGAATGCATCGGGCGAGATATCCGCGGCAAACCGCAGTTGGGCGACTTCTCTGATCCGGTTTACGTCCTTGAGCGCCATGGCCTCGCGTTTTGCCAGGAGATCGTTTGCTATCTGGTTGTATAAATCCTGAAAAGGATCCTGACGCGTGGTATTGATATCTTCCCGGTAATTCAGTTTGCCGGCGAGATCGGAGTATTCCTTGTCGTCTATCCACAACCGGCCGGTCGCATCGTAGGCGGTGACCGACAACACCAGCATTTCGCCATCGGACGTCTCGATCCGCCCGGCGACCATCAAGTCTACAAAATCCGAGGCACGCGGAACGACGCGCACAGCACCCCAGTGCCCGGTCTTTTGCAGTGTGTCGCGCAAGACGTATGGCATGTAGCGTGCCTCGGCAGTACGCACACCGGCAACCAGGCGCAGCTCGTTCTGCTCCTTGATCTCGTCGGGGACGTTGGCGTCGAATATTGTGATGCCGACGTCAAGCAAGAGGCCCTCAGAGACATCAGCCACTGCAGCATTAGCCGGCGTGGCGTTGATTGTGATCACCTCCTGGTGCACACAACCGCCAATTACAACACTGCATAGCGCCAGCGGCGCGATAATTCGGGTCATCAATTCGCTTCAGCCTCTCCGGTTTCCAGACTCTCTTTATAGATTTTGTATTCCTGCCACAGGGCTTCCCGCAGCTCGGGATCCTGTTCGGCCATTGCTGCCTCGCGCAATTGCCGGGCGACGATGTCATCATCCTGAGCACGCACCGAATCGTCGATAACGAACTCTTCGTTTTGGGTCTCTGAATCGCGCGTTGGTACGTGCTCCTCCCGGGGATCACGCGGCGCATTCCATTCGGCATCCCTGGGTCGCCCCGTCGCAAGATTCGGGCGCCCGCCTCGCTCGTCGCCTTTGCCCGACTCGTTGCTCGTTTCGCGTGAAAGTCTGGGATCCACATTATCGCCGGACTGCGCTGCACCGGTTATTTCGCTGTCCTCGCCGGCCATGCCGGTAACAATGCTGCTGCCCTCCGCATGCATGCGATCGTCGAAAACAGCCAGCGACTTATCGAGTTCTTCTTCCAGGTTGGCAACCCGGTCACCCGGATCGGTGCCGGAACCGTCGTTTTCCTCTTGCTGTTCATCGCCCATACTCAACATGCCCATTAGCGTACCGGCCGCCGCCAGCAACTCGCCTGTGGCGTCTAATGCGTCGGCCGCGTTACGCATATCTCGTTGTACGACTGAGACCACTTTGGCGATACCCTCGGCAAGCGCTTCCTCGCCGGCCTGTTGTTCGCGATCGTCACCCTGGTCGGCGTCGTCGGCATGAGCATCCGATGCCGCCATGACTGCAATGGCCGACGCAATCACCGCTTCCGCGGCAGCCTCCATCGCAGCGCGCGCCGCCGCAAGTTGCACTGCCTCGGCATCGGCATCGCCGGTGCCGGGTTCGCCCGCGTCAGCGGCTGTTATCAATGCCCGTCGCGCACGATTCAGTGCCGCTCGTGCCGCGGCAACAGCATCATCGGCAATTTGTAGTGACCCGGCCTTCGGGGCCCCGGTTGGCTGACCCGGGGCGCCGGCCTGCTCGCCGTAATCAGCAAACGGATCAAAACTATCGTCGCCCGCACTGCGTCCACCACGGGTCTTTGCAACTTCTTCGGGTCCGCTGGCGCTGTCCTCGCCGGACCCGGCCGCCGCAGAATCATCGCCTTCGCCGTCTGTCTTTTCGGGCTGACCGCCACCACCGGCAGAATCGGTGTTGGCGGCGTTTTCACCCGCCCCGGGTTCTAGCCAGGGGTCAAAGCTGTCCTGATTCCCGCCACCGCTGGAATCTGATTCTGCTGCCACCTCACGGGCACGGGCTATCGCGGCCTCCGCCTCGGTGACCGCA
>JAOTXR010000126.1 GCA_029862285.1 Gammaproteobacteria bacterium | reverse complement strand
ACCTGGCCCGCCAGACGAACGCCCAGGCCCGCCAGACGAACGCCCAGGCCCACCGGACGAACGCCCGGGACCACCGGACGAACGCCCGGGACCACCGGACACACGCCCGGGGCCGCCCGAAGCCTAAGGAATATTCGAAGCCTGAGCCGGGCCCTGCCCGGTTGCTTCTTTGGGTTAATCGCAACCTTGTCGGGGGAAACCTGACAAGGACGGTTTGGTGTCCCCTAATCGGAGATAAACCATGGCGAAGCGACACGCTGTCATTATCGGTGTCAACAAGTATCCCAACCTTGCACATGTCGGAAATTACGACCTGCATGGGTGTGTCAACGACGCGAAGTTGATGAAGAGCATCCTGGTCGACAAGTTCAAATTTGCCGAAACAGAGATTGTCGAGCTGCATAACGAACAGGCCAGCAGGGACGCCATAATTGGGCAGATGAACCGCCTCGTCGACGAGGTCGATAAAGGTGATGTCGTCGTGTTTCATTTCAGCGGGCATGGCTCGCGGCGCAGGGCGGCCGATGAGGACGCGGCCAAAGACAGCACCATCATGCCGTCGGACAGTGGCCGGGATCCCAAACCCAATCGCGACATCTCTGATATCGAAGTCAATGAATGGCTGGCGAGGTTGTCGCAAAGGACCCAGTACATCACGCTGACTTTCGATTGCTGCCATTCCGGCACGATGACCCGCGATGCCTTTGGCGATACTGCCCGGGTTGTGGTGGACGACAACCGCAAAGTCGAGGAAATGGATCTGGCGGCAGATGCGGCCGGTACGCTGGATCGCTCCAAGCTTGGTCCGAGTGGCTTCCTGATGAACAGTGAATCTTACGTCGTGATGTCGGGTTGCCGTGACGATCAACTGTCGCGGGAATTTTCTCAGGAAGACAAGGGACCGGAATTTCGCAATGGCGCTCTAACCTACTTCCTCACGCAGGCGCTGCTGCAGGCCAAGCCCGGTACGACCTATCGGGATGTATTCGAGCCGGCACGGCTCAACGTGATAGAGCGCTACAAGGGCGATCAGACACCGCAGATCGAGGGGCGCCAGGATCGTGAAATATTCGGTGTTCGCGATATCGAGGCCATACGTTTTATTCCGGTGGAATCGGTGGACGGCGATCACGTCTCATTGGCCGGCGGCGCAGCCCATGGATTACATACCGGATCGCTGTGGAGCGTTTATCCATCCGGCACGAAGACAACAGATGGCGCCACCACGCTCGGTATCATCGAGATTACTGAGGTTGACGCGCTCAAAACCAAAGGGCTTGTCCGGGAAACGCATGGCGAAATAACCGCCGGTGCACGCTGCGTAGAAAAAGTGCCGTCGCAGACGCAGTTCCAGCTAAAGGTCGACCTGGGTGCATTGTCGGACAAAGATCGCAAGGCAATCAAACCCGGTATCGAGAAATCGTCATTACTCACGCTGAGTAAGAGTGCTGACTCCGCCGACATGGGTGTTTACGTGCTGCAGCCACGTGATTCGGCAAAAGTGAGCGATCCGATACCGCACATTCAGCAGGTGCAGACACCCACCTGGGCGGTGGTCGATGCCGCGGGCATGCTGGCGATGCCGCTGCATGCCACGAGCGAAAACAAAGTAGTTGAAATATTGGTCAAAAACCTCGAGACACGCGCGAGGTTTAAGAACGCGCTCAACCTGGACAACCCGGATAGCAAGCTCGATGTGGAATTCAATATCTACGAGCAGTTGGACGACGACAACTGTGAGCTGGCTAATGGCGGCGATTGTGTTTTCAATGATGGCGACCGGATCTCATTCGAGATCATTAACAACGAGAAAGACGCAGTCTATGTAAGCCTGCTGGATTTTGAGGCGACCGGTGCTATCTCGCTGTTTTATCCGCCGCGTGGTTCCAGCGAAATGATCGAGGCGGGCAAGTCGCTGCGTATCGGTCGTGGTAACCAGGTGTTGCGGTTGAAGTTGGACGACGCAGTCAAGGAAGACGTGGCAGTGGAGACACTCAAAGCCCTGATTACCAACAATGAAACAGATTTCAGATGGCTGGAGCAGGGTGCTACGCGTTCGATCGGCCAGTCGCGATTGAGAAAGCAATTCGAAGCGGCATACAACGGGCCGACAACACGGGCAGTTATTATGGAGACGGAAGAAGAAGAAGCAGATGACTGGAAGTCTATCAATCGATTTTTCAATTTGAAGCGGCGTTTGGTGTGAAGGTTTTTAATTATGAAATACCAGGATTTTAGGATACGCATAGAAGCAAAGCGGGGAGACGGCTACGACGTCAGTATCGAATCACCGGCGGGCAGCGCCGACGAGCACATTGTTCTGCCGTTCGACATTGACGAAGCGCTGGAGCAATTTCACCAGATAGGCGTGGCGGTACGTGGTGCCGGCGAACGCAAGGTTGTCATGGAAGGCGCGGAACCGGTCAAGCCATCCGAATTCGGCGGACAGCTATTCAAGGCCCTTTTCGCCGGACGTGTTGGCAAGTTATACAACGCGATGTCGCGCGACCTGCAGGATCCCAATTCCGGCTTGCGGATCAACCTGCATCTCAATTTGAGCGACCCCGGTGTAGGGGCTCTCGCGAGTGTGCCCTGGGAGTTCGTATACGACGCCGACACGATGGACTATCTCAATCTGAGCCGGCAAACACCCGTCGTTCGGTATCTGGATGTGCAACGTCCCAACACGATTCAACCGCTCACCGGAAAACTCAAGGTCCTGGTTGTGATGTCGAGCCCCAAGGGCGTTCACGAACTTGACCTGGATAAGGAACGCAAACTGATCGAGTCCATCTGGGGCGGTGACGAGGAAGTCGAGCTGACAATCAAAGAACATCCGACGCCCAACAAGCTGCGCCAATGGATCACCACTGATGAGTATCACGTGTTGCATTACATGGGTCATGGTGCACACGATGACAAGACCGGTGTGGGCGCGCTGGTACTCGAAGACGATGATAATAATGCCCAGCTGCTCGACGCAGAGACACTGGGTACTTTCCTGCGTAATGCGCCGACCGTGCGGCTGGCATTCCTGAATGCCTGTGACCTGGCAAAAACAGACGAGGACACACCGTTCTCCGGTGTCGCGAATCGTCTGGTGATGGCCGGTTTGCCCGCGGTTGTCGCGATGCAGTTCCCGATTTCTGACGACGCGGCGATTGCCTTTGCGCGAACCTTCTACTCCCGGCTGGAGACCGGTTTGCCGGTTGACGAAGCGGTTGCCCACGGTCGCACGGCAATTCTCGCCGACAAGCCCGGTTCGATGGAATGGGGTACACCGGTGCTTTACATGCGCACACCGGACGGGCGGCTGTTCGAAAGACCTGAAGAAACCAAAGCGGACAGCCCTGCGCCGAGTCCGGTGCCAAGTCCGGCGCCAGCAGCGCCCGTTGTCGACGGCACTGTTAGCGTGCCAAAAAAGGGCATCGGTGCCGCGGCCGGTATAGGCGCGGTGCTGATTGCGGCGGTTGCAGGATTTTTCTTCTGGGGCAGCAGCGGATCAGTCGCATTGGATTTCGACGTCTCCGGGCCTGACGCTTTAGCGGCCTATGTCGACGTGCCAAAGCGACTAAAGATCGGACCGAAGTCGAAAGACGGCAGTGCCGATCACCTTACAAAATACAATGTCGTCATCGGTGCACCGGCAGGCGTTACCGGAGTAACTGTGGGTGAGACCTCGGTTATCAACGATGTCTGGCAGGCGGATATTACGGGTAGTACTGCGGGTGAATTTGAGATCCTGGCGACAATCACGGAAAAGAACAAGCCGGATGCTGAAGCCCGGAAGAAGTCCGTGACGTTAAACGTACAAATCGATCCAGCAGTGCAGAGCGCTCACGCAGCGGCAATCGCCAGCGTAAAAGTACCTGGTAACGATACGGAATCGATCGTTACAGAGTTGGCCCGGCTGGAAGGGCTGGGGTTAAGCGATGGGATGCGCAGTGAGGCCGTCTCCCTGAAACAGCAGCTCGAAGGCATCGTCGAAACCGAAACTCTGGCACGAACGGGATTTTCCAGTATCACCGTGCCATTGGCAGATAAGATTGCCGCTTACGAGAAATTGCAGGCCGATCTTTCATCCGTACGCGGTTTCGCGACGCTGCAGCCCGATGCCGCCACAGAACTCCAGACACTGAAGGGCCGGATGGCTGTCGAGGATTTCATGCTGTGCGGTAGCAGGCCGCCGTGTTCTGCGGGCACCCGATTTGGTGCAGGCAAGACCATTTATGAAGTTGTATCGCACACGCCGGATGTGAAAGGCGAGCGGGTTTTGCTGAAGTACCTGTTAAAGCCCGATTTGAAAGAAGTTAAACAGGCCAGCTTCAGTCTTGCAGGCAACAACACCAGTTTTGGCGGTTCAGCGTTGTCGAAACGGGGCAGTTACGAGGTTCGCTTGTACAATACCGATGGCGATCTGCTCAAGTCACAGGAAATCGAGATTCGCTGATCCAGAGGACAGAATATGCCCCGGGCAATTGTTGATGCAGCGGCTCCTGCTGCCAGGGAAGGTACGCGTGGCGTACCCGATGATGGATTCGTGGCACCGAGCCGGGAGGAAGTCGACGCATACGCGGACAAGTTGCTTAAGCTGATACCGGCGGAAGTCATCGGCGTATATCTGGCGATGACGTCAATACTCCAAGGCGCCGGCAATATTCACGCACCGGTACCATGGCTGGTTTTTATCTTCGGAATTTTTGCCACCTGGTTTTATCTGCGTTTCACCCTGAAGGTAAAGGAAACCAGGCAGCTGGTACTGACCGCTTTGGCTTTCTGCATCTGGGCATTCACCATCGGCGGTCCGTTTGAAACGCTTGAGTGGTACCGCGATGCCGGTGGCACCTACGCCGGCCTGCTACTGGCCGGCTATACCTTCATGGCGCCGCAGATCCGAATCACAAAGAAACCAACCTGATCCGACACCCGATTCCACGCAACTCGGTCAGCAAGGCCAAGCGCGTACGCCCCGGCAGCTGAGCTGAACAAGTTCGGCCACGTCTACTTGCCGGATTTAAGTGACTTGAGAATTTTCTTTTCCATGTCTGCGCGGCCTGCAAAGCTCTGCAGGGCCAGTACTTTCCAGGAAAAAACACCCCATGCCGGTAAGTCCCGCAACATGCGATCCACCTCGTCGTGGCTATTGGCTTCGACGATCATGTAGAAAGTGCGCGAGCCGACCGGTAGCCCACCGGCGACAATTCTCTTATCCGCCATCAGTGCGGCAAAGGTTGGCAGGATGCCCTTTTCGAGCACTTCCGCCACTTCTTCCGGTGCTGTGAAACCCGGTCCTTCGCTGGTTTTGATGAGGAACAGATCAGCGCAAGCCTGGGCCGACAAAAACACGCTCAGCAGCAGGCCGGTTAACAGCTGAATTTTCATAACTTTCTCCTCTGAAAGTGATTTCTGTAACCCATCAGCATAGGCCATGGACCAGTCCCCTGCCACAAAGGTCCTGTGTACCAAGGACGCTCGATCAGGGGATCGGCGGGAATATCTGATTCCGGTGAGCTTGCCCGACACTTTAGCGAGACAGGCAATTTTGTCGTAGAGTCCTAGTGGGCATTTTCTTATTCCAGTCAAGCCCGCACGCACATGAATCTGAATCAAATAACCCTTCCGATTACGGCACTCGCTCCCGCCGTTGCTTTCTACAAATCACTGGGGTTACACCAGATCGTAGCCAGCGAGCGCTATGCGCGATTTGAGCTGCCCGAGGGCGATGCCACGCTCTCGCTGCACGTAGTCGATAACTTCATGCCCACACAGACTCTGATCTATTTCGAATGCGATGCACTGGATGACAAGGTGCGGGAGCTCGAAGCCGCCGGAGTCGTTTTCGACTCGCAACCAACCGACCAGCGCTGGCTATGGCGCGAAGCACGCTTGCACGATCCCGACGGTAATCTGCTTTGTCTGTTTTACGCGGGTGAGAATCGTAAACATCCACCGTGGCGTGTCGAATAGAAATGAGCGAGCAGGTCGTCATTGATACAAAGTGGTTCTGCAACGAGATCAAAGCTGCGGCAACCCGGTTGCGCGGCAATTCCCGTCTTACGCCGGTGATGACATCGCGCACACTCAATCAACTCACCGGTGCCCCGGTCTTCCTGAAGTGCGAGAATCTGCAGCGTACCGGTGCTTTCAAGTTTCGCGGCGCCTACAACGCTTTGTCCAAACTCACTCATGAGCAACGCGATCGTGGCGTCATAACCTACTCGTCCGGCAATCACGGCCAGGCGCTGGCTTGCGCCGGTGGCCTGCTCGACGTGCCGGTTACAGTTGTGATGCCGGTCAATGCACCGGCTATCAAGCGTGAAGCGACCATCGGTTACGGTGCTGAAGTAATTCTCTACGACCCGGCCAGCGAATCACGTGAAGAGATTGGCAATCGACTGGCCGAACAACGGCAACTGATTCTGATCCCGCCATACGATCACCCCGACGTAATCGCGGGCCAGGGTACGGCTGCAATGGAATTGCTGTCACAAGCCAAAAA
>JAOTXR010000137.1 GCA_029862285.1 Gammaproteobacteria bacterium | reverse complement strand
TTGGCTCATTGATGATGCGCTTGACTGACAACCCGGCGATCTTGCCGGCGTCCTTGGTGGCCTGACGCTGTGAGTCATTGAAGTAAGCAGGAACGGTAATGACCGCCTCGGTAACTTCCTCGCCCAAATAATCTTCAGCCGTCTGCTTCATCTTCATTAACACGCGAGCCGAAATCTCCGGCGGTGCCATCGATTTGTCGTTGACTTCGACCCAGGCATCGCCATTGTCAGCGGCGACAATCGTATAGGGCACCATGTCAATGTCTTTTTGTACGACGTCGTCTTTGAACCGCCGGCCAATCAGCCGCTTGATCGCGTACAGCGTGTTACTCGGGTTGGTGACCGCCTGACGCTTGGCCGGTTGACCTACCAGGACTTCGCCTTCCTTGTTGAAGGCAACCATCGACGGCGTGGTCCTATCCCCCTCGCTGTTTTCGATCACCCTGGGCTTGTCGCCCTCCATCACGGCGACGCACGAATTGGTCGTGCCCAGGTCGATGCCGATGATCTTGCTCATTACACTACTCCAAATGGTTCTAAACTAACTATTACCAACTTAAATGGGGCCCGCTTGCATTACTTCAAGCCGTGTCCCCTGATTCTCCAGCAGCCTCTTTGGCCACAACGACCCGCGCCGGTCGCAGCAGCCGTTCATTGATTTGATAACCCTTTTGCACGACCTCAACGACGGTGTTTGGCGGCGCATCCGATTCCAGCATCACCATGGCCTCATGCAGCTCCGGGTTGAAAGCCTCACCCTGCGGATCGATTTGCACGATGCCGAATTTATCCATGACCTGTTCAAAAAGCCGCAGCGTCATCGCAGTACCTTCGAGCAGCGCCGCCACCGACGCATCCTCTTCGCCGGCTTCCATTCCCAGCTCAAGACTGTCGCGTACCTGTAAAAGCTCTGCCGCGAAGCTCTCGAGACCAAATTTGCGTGCATGGTCCAAGTCTCTCGCGGCGCGCTTGCGAAAATTTTCCAGCTCGGCCGCGGCCCGCAGAAACTGGTCCTGACTGGCGCCCGCCTGGGCCTCGGCTGCGGCCAGTGCGGCGCTCAGCTCGGCTACCGATTGATCACTGTCCGCGTCGGTGGCATCGGTTACCTGCTCGGCATTGTCATTGCTCGACAACTGGTCTTCCACAAACTTCTACCTATAATTCAAGATGTTAAGAAACAGACCTAATCCTAATTCCTTCCTGCGCCAGCCCCCGGGATCCGACCAGCGCAGGGATTGGCTGTTCACTAGCGATATATCGAGGCAATTAACCGGTTTTCAAGGCTTTACCGAGTAGCCGGGCAGTTACATCAACAATCGGAATGACCCGCTCGTAGGCCATACGGGTCGGACCGATTACCCCCAACACGCCCAGCACTTCGTCATCGACGGCATACGGGGCGCTGACCACGCTGCATTCATTCAGCGGCGCGTAGCCCGATTCCTTGCCGATGAATATCTGGACCCCCTCGGCGCTGGAGGACTGGTCGAGCAAATGCAGAATGTCCCGCTTGCGATTAAATACTTCGAACAGCTGACGCAGCTTCTCCACATCTGACAACTCGGCGATATCCATCAGATTGGTTTTTCCGGCGATAACGCAATCTTCTTTTTCGCCCTGCTCGAAAGCCCGTTGCGCCATCGAGATCGCGTTTAACATCATGCTATTCATCGATTGACGCGCTTGCTTGAGTTCGTCGATCAATCGATCGCGGACATCATCGACTTCATTGCCGGAAAACTGCTCGGTGAGATAGTTGGCGGCCTGGCGCAATTCGCTCTCGGTGTAGTGCCTGTCCAGGTTGAGGATCCGGTTTTGCACTTCGCGCGAATTGACCACGATGATCGCAAGAACGCGGTTGCCCGACAGGGGCAGAAACTCGATCTGGCGCAGCTGCGCGTGGGTGCTGCGCGGCATGGTGACTACGCCCGCCAGATGCGTTACCTGCGACAGCAGTTTTGAGGCATTGGTAACCAATTCCTGTGACGAGTCGACGGGTTCGGCAAAACTGGTTTCGATCTCTTCGGCGATTTTCCGTTGTAGCGGTTTGACTGTTACCAGGCCATCGACGAATACCCGCAGACCCGCCGCGGTAGGAATCCGCCCGGCCGAGGTATGTGGCGATGCGACCAACCCGAGTTCCTCGAGATCGGCCATTACGTTGCGAATGGTCGCCGGGCTCACTTCCAGCGCAGACTCGCGCGACAACGTCCGCGACCCGACCGGTTGGCCATCACGTATATAACGCTCCACCAGCGCCTTCAGCAGCAGTGATGCGCGCTCATTTAATCCCGAATCGGACATGTCCAGTCTGGTCAGCCCCAAAATCAGCCTGTTTTCGCAGTATTAGCACTCTAGGTGCCAGACTGCCAAAAGGAAGCTTCGCAGTCCGCCGGCCGCACTGTCAAGCGCAAAAGTGCGCGGGTAAACTCGCAGGCTATGTCTGTGAAGTTCGAGACAATTGGACTGGTCGGCACACCCGGCGATCAGCGGGTGGCCGATACCCTCAGGACGCTCGCGAAGCACCTGAACGCGCAAGGCATAGAGGCGCTGTTTCTGGGAAACGCTTCCACCGACGTGCCGGGCTGCCGCGAGGTCGATGCCGACGAACTGGCAGACCGCGCCGACCTGGTGATGTCGGTCGGTGGCGACGGCACCATGCTATTTGCGACCCAGCTGGTAGCGACGCGCGACACGCCATTGCTTGGCATCAACCGCGGCCGACTTGGATTTCTTGCCGATATCAGCCCCAACGACGAATTGACCGGCAACATCGATGCCATTCTCAGTGGTGAATACATCAGCGAAACACGCGGGATGCTGGTCGCCCGCCTGCATGGCAAAAAGAGTGCCGGTACCTATGCTTTGAACGATGTCGTGGTGCAGAGGGCCGGTGAGACACGGCTGATCGACGTTGAAACCCACGTAAACGGTGTTTACCTCAACACGCACGGCAGCGACGGTCTTATTGTTGCCACGCCGACCGGTTCCACCGCCTACGCATTATCGTGCGGCGGGCCGATCCTGGAGCCTTCGCTCAATGCCTTTGTCGTCGTCCCTATTTGCCCGCACACACTCAGCGACCGGCCTATCGTGATTGACGGCGACAGCAAAATCGAAGTCCGGCTAAAAGACCGCAAAGGTGTCAGCGGACAAATCAGTTGCGACGGTCGTGCGATCGCAGGTCTGCAACCCGGTGATGTCCTGCATATCGAAGCGGCTCCTTTTGGCGCGACATTGCTGCATCCGAACAACTACGACTACTTTCGCATTTTGCGTTCCAAACTGGCCTGGGGACACAGCTCCCGGCGCACCCGCTGATGCTGCGCGAAATTCAGGTAAAAAATTACGCAGTGATCGAAACCCTCGAACTGGAGTTGGGCGCGGGCCTCACGGTGCTAACCGGCGAGACTGGCGCAGGAAAATCCATCCTCGTGGGTGCGCTCGGACTGGTACTCGGCGATCGCGCCGACGCCGGTATCGTGCGTGACGGTGCTGACAACGCTGAGATCAGCGCCGCATTTGAAACCGGCCCGTCCGTGCATGCCTGGTTAGACAATCAGGACCTGGATGCGGATGGCGAATGCCTGGTGCGACGGGTGATCAGCCGACAGGGCCGCTCCAAGGCGTGGATCAACGGCCACGCAGTGACGCTGCAAACCATGCGCGAACTGGCCGCACAACTGGTCGACATACATGGTCAGCATTTGCATCAGACGCTGACAAAAAAACCGGTGCAACGACGCATAGTCGATGACAGTGCGAATAATCGCAGACTGCTTGCCAACGTCGAAAAGGCGTATCAGCGCTGGCAGCAGGCAGCTTCCGAACTGGCAGAACTCGAACAGGCCCAGGGAGAACGCGATTCCCGGATCGATATGCTGCGGTTTCAGATCCAGGAACTCGACGCGCTGGCACTGAGTGCGGGTGAACCTGCGCAACTCGTTGCAGAACAACAGCGTCTGGCACACGCGGGCAAGCTCGCCGAAGGCGCCGGTGACGCACTCGACCGGCTGGCTCACGAAGACCAGGTTTCCGCGCAGCAACTACTCGGCGAGGCAACCCGCCTGCTCTCACCGTTAAAAGACATCGACACCCAACTCTCTGAAATCGTAGCGCTACTTGCCGAGGCCGAGATCCAGGTCGGCGAGGCGGCCAGCCAGCTGGCCAACTACTGCGAAACACTGGATCTCGACCCGGCCCGACGTGATTTGGTAGAAGAACGCCTGGCAAGCGTACAGGCATTGTCACGCAAGCACCGCGTGGACGGGGCTGATTTGCCCGATCACCTCGAACGACTGCACGCGGAATTGGCGCGGCTCGACGATGCCGAAACACACCTGGGATTACTGCGGCAGTCACTGGATGAGGCGGCGGTCGCGTACGACGAACTGGCGGCCAAACTCACCCGTGCGCGTGTCAGGGGCGCACGAAAACTGGACCAGGCGATTACTGACGCGATCCAGAACCTGGGTATGCCCGGCGGGCGCTTCACGACGGTCATCGATACCGACACCGATCGCCGTACAGCCGCTGGCAGTGACGATGTCGAGTTTCATGTCAGCGCGAACCCGGGACAGGAGCCACGACCACTGGCACGGGTGGCTTCCGGCGGCGAACTGTCGCGCATCAGTCTTGCAATCGAAGTAATGGCTGCCGACAGTGAAGCCACCCCCACGATGGTGTTCGATGAAATCGATGCCGGGGTCGGCGGTGGCACGGCCGAAATCGTCGGTCAGCAATTGCGCCACGTTGGTGAAACAGCCCAGGTTTTATGCGTAACGCATTTGCCGCAGGTCGCCAGCCAGGCCCATCAGCATGTGCGCGTGACCAAACACACTGACGGCAAGACGACCCACACCGGACTGACGATGCTCAATAACGAGCAACGGACCGAAGAACTCGCCCGGATGCTCGGTGGCGTAGAGATTACTGCAGCAACACGCAATCACGCTCGAGAAATGATTCAGCGCGCCGGCAAGAACAACACGCACAGAAAAAAACCCGCCCGCGCATCCTGAACCAAAACGCCCAATGCCGAATTGCGATGCTTGTGAGAGCGGCCGCGATTCTCGATTTCCAGGTGGATCACATCACAGGGCGTTCCGCACGCCGCTCGATACTACGGTTTACGGCAGTCTCTGCAGATTCCATAAATATGCAGCGAATGATCCGTCATCTCATAACCCAGCCGGTCGGCAATAGCGGACTGTCGCTTCTCTATGACTTCATCGACGAATTCATCGACTTTGCCACACTCCACACACACGATATGGTCGTGATGACCGCCCTGATCCACCTCGAAAACCGAGTGACCGCCTTCGAAACGGTGCCGGTTGACCAGCCCGGCTGCCTCGAACTGGGTCAGGACCCGATACACGGTGGCCAGACCGATGTCTTCCCCTGAATCCTGCAGCAGGCGATACAGATTTTCCGCACTCAGATGATGCTGGGCGCTCTGCTCGAGCAGCCCCAGTATTTTCAGTCGTGGCAGGGTGACCTTCAGACCGGCCTTGCGTAGATCTGTTTTCACGTGATGGTCCTTAGCGCTGTTGCAACCCCTGGATTCCGGTATAGTTTGCGCTCGGCGACGATCCTGCACAAGTCGAGAACATGAGCAAAGACTTACTCCTGACAATTTTGTTAACTGCTTTTCTTGCAAGTGGCTGCGTTTACAAGCTAAACGTAAACCAGGGCAATCGCGTTACCGCGGAAGATATCGCGGACGTCGAAATCGGCATGACGCGAAGCCAGGTCAGGTTTTTGCTCGGCACGCCGATGATCGCAGACCCTTTCCACCAGGCACGCTGGGATTACGTCTACTATTTCCGCAACGGCAAAACCGGGAAGGAAGTGCAGAGACGCTTCATCGTGAACTTCGACGGCGATATCGTCTCACACGTCACTGACGAGAAAAAATAGGCGTCTCAAGTATCGACTTTTCCGGACTGCCCCATGGTTTTGCCCTCGGCGGCAAGTCTGCGCCGTACTTCTTTTGGGTCAGCCAGCAACTGGCGATAGATTTCGATGCGCTGCCCTGACTGCACCAACTGGTTCGGATCCACCACGCTGCCAAAGATGCCTATATCGCATTGCTGCGGATCCAGGCCGGGGAATTGCCCGGTAATGCCGGAAAGTAACACCGCTTCGATGACGGTGGTTCCAAGTGGCACCTGTAACGGCACAACCGCCTGGCGATCCGGCAGCGCGTAAGCCACTTCGACGTCCAGAAAGACTT
>JAOTXR010000125.1 GCA_029862285.1 Gammaproteobacteria bacterium | reverse complement strand
GGTGCCAGACGCCAGAATCGCTACATTTCTTTCATTTCAGCCATTTCGCTGCTGGGGATTGCGGTCGGGGTGATGGCGCTGATTGTTGTGTTGTCGGTCATGAACGGTTTTGGTAATGAGCTGCGTGCGCGGTTACTCAGCCTGACGGCACATGTGACCGTCAGTGGTAAAAACGGCTGGCTGGCCGAACCGGCACTGATCAGTGACCAGGCCTTGCGCCACCCGCTGGTTAGCCAGGCGGGGGCGTTTGTTGACGGCGAGGGGTTGCTGGTCAATGGCGTCGACCTCAATGGCGTGATCCTCCGCGGTCTGGACCCGGATCGTGGCGGCATGGCGCTGGGTGGAGCCATGGAACCGGGTCTGCTTGCGACGCTCGAGGCCGGATCGAATCGTATGATCATAGGTGCTGAGCTGGCACGCGCAACCGGGGTGATGGCGGGTGACGAAATTTCCGTCATGATCCCGCGTAGCTCGGCTTCGGGGGCTATTTCACCGCTATTGCGCCGGTTCCATCTCAGCGGTGTATTCGAGGTGGGTATTGCCGAGCACGATACCGCCAGCGCGCTGGTGCACATAGCAGATGCGGCGGACCTGATGGGGCTGCCATCAGGCGCGGTGAACGGTGTGCGGGTAACTGTCGAGGATGTGTTTCGGGCCAACGAAGTGGCCAGAGATCTTGCTGCCGGTTTGGGACCGGACTACGTTGTCAGCGACTGGACCCAGGAGCAGTCCAGCTATTTCCGCGCTATCAAGATCGAAAAGGCAATGATGTTTGTCATTCTGCTGCTCATCGTTGCGGTAGCCGCCTTTAATATCGTCGCTACGCTGGTGATGGTAGTCAGCGACAAGCGAACCGATATCGCTATTTTGCGCACCATTGGGATGCGCCCTGGTGGCGTCATGCGGATTTTTATGGTGCAGGGCATGCTGATTGGTGTGATAGGGACGTTGTCGGGGCTGGCACTGGGGGTGTTGCTCGCCAGCAATGTAGAGACTCTGCTGCCGCGAATAGAAAGCCTGTTGGGCATTAATCTGCTGCCAAAGGACCTTTATTACATTACCTCGGTGCCGTCGGATCTGCGTTGGCCGGAAGTCGGCATTATTGTACTTGCGGCATTTGCATTGTCGGTAATCTCGACTATCTATCCGGCCCGCCGCGCAGCCGCTACCCACCCCGCAGAAGCATTGCGGTACGAATGATGTCACGCATGTACGAATGGTTTGTTGGCACCCGCTATGTGCGTCCCAGGGCCCGCACCGGGTTTGTGTCATTTATTTCTGCGATCTCAATGCTCGGCATAGCTATTGGCGTTGCGGTACTGATTATCGTTTTGTCGGTGATGAATGGTTTCGAACAGGAGTTGCGCGAGCGCATTCTGGCCCTGGCTTCACACGCGACAATTACCGGTTTCGATGACACGCTGCCGCATTGGCGCGCGGTACAGAAACATGCAATGGAGAACGAACGAGTAGTCGCGGTTGCACCATTTATCGAAGGTGAGGGCATGCTGGTCAATGGCGAGCAACTCAGCGGTGTGCTGGTGCGTGGCATGGAACCGGAGGCTGAGAGCGATGTTTCTGCGCTGGCAGGATTGATGCGGGAAGGTAGTCCAGCCGCACTGGAATCGGGTAGCTACCGGGTATTGATCGGTGCCGCCCTGGCCAGCGCTTTGCGTGTTTCGGTCGGAGACCGGGTCATACTGCTCATCTCCAAGGCCAATGTTACGCCGGCCGGCATCATGCCGCGGATGCGTCGTTTTACCGTAGCCGGCATTTTCGAGGCAGGCATGCATGAATTCGATCGCGGGCTGGCGTTTGTACATCTCGACGATGCAGCAAAGTTATTTCGACTGGGCGATTCGGTAAGCGGCGTGCGCCTGCGACTGGATGATATGTTTGCAGCGCCAAAGCTTGTCACACAGATCGCTCGCGAAATGGGTGGTGGTGTTTTTGTCAGCGACTGGACCCGCAAGCACGCGAACTTTTTTCGCTCGATACAACTGACAAAGACCGTAATGTTTGTAATTTTGCTGCTGGTCGTTGGTGTCGCCGCGTTCAATATTGTGTCTACCCTGGTCATGGTAGTGAAAGACAAACAAGGCGACATCGCGATAATGCGCACGCTGGGTGCGAGTCCGCGCGGGATCATGAGCATATTTATGATCCAGGGGACATTGATCGGCGCGATAGGTACACTCGGTGGCGTGTTGTTGGGGATAATTGGAGCGCTGAACATCGAGACTATCGTGCGCTGGCTGGAGCGGGTGCTGCGAACCGAGCTGGTGTCCCCGGAGGTCTATTTTCTTAGTGACCTGCCGGCACGAATACAATCCGCCGATGTTACGAAAATTGCGTTGACCGCATTTTTACTCGCAATGTTGTCCACTGTATTTCCGGCGTGGCGCGCTGCCCGCACCCGGCCGGCCGACGCCCTCCGTCACGAATGACGCTATGAATGACACAACCGTCAGTAACGCCGCGTTGCGTTGTGTGCACATTGCCCGCAGCTATCCGCAGGCCAACGGGACATTGACGGTGTTGCGAGACGTCGAGTTGGAGGTGCAGCCTGGAGAACGCTTGTCCATTATTGGGGCGTCCGGTTGTGGCAAGACTACGCTGCTGCAGATCATGGGTGGCCTGGATGAGCCGACGTCGGGAAGCGTGCTCGTCAATGGCCGCGATCTGAGCCATCTGGACGATGCCGAACGTGGCCTGATGCGCAACCGGTCGATCGGGTTTGTTTACCAGTTCCATCACCTGTTACCGGAATTTAGCGCGCTGGAAAACGTGGCCATGCCGTTGTTGATTCGTCGCGACACCGTTGACGATGCCAGGAAACAGGCGGCCGATCTGCTCTGTCGCGTGGGTCTTGGCGAACGACTCGATCACAAGCCGTCACAACTATCGGGTGGCGAGCGGCAGAGAGCGGCGGTTGCGCGGGCGTTGATTACCCGCCCGGCGCTGGTGCTGGCCGACGAGCCCACCGGCAATCTCGATGGCCGCACGGGCGGACGGGTATTCGAGACAATGCTCGAGCTCAATCGCGACCTGGGAACCAGTCTGGTTGTGGTTACCCACGACATGCGTATCGCCCGGCGCATGGATCGAATTCTCTCGCTGGAAGACGGTGTCCTAAGCCCCGTCCAGGTCAACCAGGACTAACCGGCAAAACGTAGAAGTACTCCACTGGTCAGACGCCTGAACTGATCGCACGGTGTGACCGTGCGTAGCGCAGCGTTCATCAATCTGCCGCGTCTGGCAGTTTCACTGCTGACCGGAATGGCCGTGTTGTTCACGCTGCCACACTTGCCGTCGGCGTTTCTGGTTTGTCTGGTGCTGACACTGGCAGGCCTTATCTGTTTACGTTGGCCGTCTGCCGTCACGTATTCAGTTCTTGGGTTATGCGTGGGGTTTGCGTGGGCGTATTGCAATGCCCGGCTTGTGTTATCGGAGCGGATGCTTTTCGAGCAGGGCGCCATCGAAGCAATACTTGAAGCGCGAGTCAGCAGCCTGGTTCGGCAGCAGGATACAACGCTCGCTTTTCGAGTGGATGCACAGTTACCGTTTGGTAGCAGCAACGCAGTTGCCGTCGACTTGCGTTGGTACGATTTTCCAACGGATGCGCGACAGCCACGGCCAGGCGAATTGTGGCAACTCGATGTCCGATTGCGTGCGCCCAGGGGTTTGTCCAATCCTGGTCGGAGGCACCGGGAGGATTATGCATTTCGCAATGCGGTTGCCGCATCGGGCTATGTCCGTCGTGGTGACAACCGCCTTCTTGAAGACCGAGGTGTGTCCGGTTCTCTCGTATATCTGCGCGACTGGCTTTCTCGCGATCTGATTCAGTCCCTGGATGATTCCAATGGTGGGCCGCTGTTGGTCGCACTGGCAGTCGGCGATCGACAGTATCTGAAACAGTCGCATTGGCGTGTCTTGCGGCGGACTGGCTTGAGTCACCTGGTAGCGATTAGCGGCTTGCACGTCGGCATAGTCGCTACGCTCGGATACGTGTTGGGGGCGCTGGCAGGAGGGCTGCGGGGTCACAGCATTGTCGTTGGGTGTTTCACATCGGCACTGATGGCGTTGGCATACGCAGCGCTGGCGGGATTCAGTATTCCTACGCAACGCGCGCTCATCGTTGTGTTTGTTCTGCTGGCCGCGCGGCTGGCCAGGCGCGAGCTCCGGTCAACGCATGCGTTGTCTTTCGCGCTGATCCTCATTCTGTTATTTGACCCGATGTCGCCACTGGATACCGGATTCTGGTTGTCATTTTCGGCGGTAACCGTGATTCTTTATTTCAGCGCCGGACATATAGTTCATTCACGGTTACGCAGTCTGTGGTCGATACAGTTGGCCGTCTTGATCGGATTGATGCCACTGACGATCATATTCTTCGGTCAGGTTTCTCTGGCTGCTCCGTTGGTTAATTTTTTTGTTCTGCCGTTGTTTGGCGTGGTTCTGGTGCCAGCCGTGCTTTGCGGCGTTGTCGCATATCTTGCTTACGCGGACGCCGGAGCGTTTATCCTGCGGGGCATTGCGAGGGTGCTCGACAAGTTATGGCCCTGCCTGGAGCAAGTGTCCCAAGTTCAATGGCTGATCCACCAGGCCGGCCATACGCCAGTTGTTGCGGTCGTGCTGGCGGTGGCGGGCGCGGGTTGGTGTCTGGCGCCGCGCGGCTGGCCGGCCCGGTGGGTGGGCGTTATCTGTTTCATTCCTGCGTTGACGACATCGACACCGGCGCCGATTCCCGGTGACTTCGACGTGACGTTGCTGGATGTGGGGCAGGGACTGGCCACAGTTGTGCGAACCAACACCCATGTTTTGATATTCGACGCGGGGCCGGCTTGGCGTAGTGGCAAAGACGCCGCCGGAAGCGTAGTGATTCCTTATCTGCGACAGGTTGGAATCAGTCGCATTGACAGATTGGTAATCAGTCATGGAGACGCCGACCATGCGGGTGGCCTGCAGACGCTGCTGGAGCACTATCCGGATGTCTCGGTCCTGGCCGGCGGTGTGGCTGATCATGCGCCATGCGAGCGTGGACAGCGGTGGTTCTGGGACGGTGTAAGTTTCGAAATAATCCACCCCGGTGCCGGTGAGAACTGGTCTGATAATAATGCCAGTTGCGTGCTGAAAGTTTCTAATGCGAGGTTCTGCGTTCTGCTAACCGGTGATATTGAGGCACCGGCGGAGCGTGCCTTAGTGCACACGCAGGTATCCGCGCTGGATTGTGATCTGCTAAGCGCCCCGCATCATGGGAGCGAGACTTCCTCGACCCAGGCATTTGTCGATGCGCTAAGCGCAAGTCATGTGTTTGTTTCTATCGGCTATGCGAATCGGTGGGGGTTTCCGCGTCCGCAGGTGGTCGAGCGTTGGCGCAGATCAGGCGCGCTGCTTTTTGATACAGCTTCCATGGGCGCTATTTCGGCGCGTATCGACCGCGATGGCGAAATTCTGCTACGGCTGCATCGCTGTGAGCGTCAACGATTCTGGCGGCCACCATGTAAATTGCTTGTCGGACCAGCGGGGCACACTTTGGGTAGCGGTGGCAGGTGAAGTACTATTGGCTCGCTTCGCGGGGTCGCCAGCGTACGCTGCGGTTCCGCTAACCGGTGTTTCTGCCAGAGGGGTTTTATGTTTGAGATAGTCAGGGCGGGTGGCTGGCTGATGCTGCCACTGGTGCTCTGTTCCATTGTGGCTGGCGCCATTATCGTCGAGCGCTTGTGGACCTTGCGCCGCAAGCGTGTATTGCCGACCGATCTCGCTGCAAAAGTCTGGTACTGGGTCGAAAAAGAGCAGCTCGACGACCGGCATATACACGCGCTGCGCGACAGCTCGCCGCTGGGGCGGATACTGGCGTCAGGTCTCAGCTATCGGGATTCCGAGCGCGATGTAATGAAGGAGAGCATCGAGGATACCGGCCGGCATGTCGTTCATGAGCTGGAGCGTTTTCTCAATCCGCTCGGGACTATTGCCGCGATCTCACCATTACTGGGGCTGCTCGGTACGGTCATCGGTATGGTCAAAGTCTTTGCTGCGATACAGGCCCACGGTGTCGGTAACCCGACCGTGCTTGCCGGCGGTATATCCGAAGCACTCATCACAACCGCGGCCGGCCTGTCGGTGGCAATACCGGCGTTGATGGGATACCGCTATTTGCGCGGCCGGGTCGATTCTCTCGTCGTGCAAATGGAACAGGAAGCGATCAAGCTGGTCGAGACACTGCATGGTGGCGAGCGGCGTATCGAGCGGGGTCAGATTTGAATCTGCGGGCCCGTTTACCGGAAGAACCCGAGGTCAATCTGACGTCGTTGATTGACGTCGTGTTGCTGCTGCTGGTGTTTTTTATGGTCTCGACCAGTTTTGTACGCGAGTCGGAACTCAAAATCACACTGCCACAGACAATCGAGGCGGGTGCGCCCGAGCAGATGCCAGACAATCCGCTGGAGATTACGGTAACAGCCAAGGGTGGCTACCTGCTCGATCAGCAGGAACTGATCAATAGCCGTCCGGACACTCTGCGCCGCGCGATAATCCGGGTTTATGGCGATGATCGTGACCGGGCTGTTAC
>JAOTXR010000124.1 GCA_029862285.1 Gammaproteobacteria bacterium | reverse complement strand
ACGGTCTGGGAGAATGGACCGCCGCCGAACAGGTGGACGAACTGGCAGCGATGTTTGCGCAAATGCCCCCACCGGTACCCAAGGTCTAGGCGGACAGGCTAGCCAACCGCGTGCCACGCGAGCGACGCGCTCCCGGTACTGATCAGTTTCCGTGTGAAAGCTGCGGGGCGCTGCAGACCTTTCAACCGGGCACTGAGCAGATTGCGTGCCCCTACTGCGGTCATGCGACCGAGATAGATCCGCATACCGGGATTATCCGCGAGTATGACTTTCGCGAGGCGTTATCCGAACTCGCGCATGCGCCGCCGGCAGAACAACGCCAGACCACGCAATGCGAATCCTGTGCCGCCGAGTTTGATCTGGGCTCACACATACACGCGGGAGAATGCCCCTTCTGCGGTACACCGGTCGTCGAGGGCACCGGAACCGAACGGCATATCAAACCGGAATCACTGTTGCCGTTTGAGATCGACGAGGAAAAAGCCATGGCCAGCTTTCGCAAATGGCTTGGCAGACTCTGGTTTGCGCCCGGCTCGCTAAAGCGCTACGCGGAGGGCGATGCGCGGCTGACCGGCGTCTATGTACCCTACTGGACCTATGACAGCGACACGACCAGTCGATATCGCGGCCAGCGCGGCACGATCTACCATGTGCCGCAAACCTATACGACGACCGTCAATGGCCGCCGTGTGACCCGTACCCGCATGGTGCAAAGAATTCGCTGGACACCGGCGGCCGGCAACGTAGCGCGGTTTTTCGACGATGTGCTCGTCGGTGCCAGCCGCTCGCTGCCACGCAAGATTACCGATCGCCTGGCACCCTGGGACCTGGATAACCTGGTCGGATACAACGATCGCTTTCTAAGTGGTTTTCGCAGCGAGGCCTACCAGGTCGGTCTGGACGAAGGCTTCAAAACAGCGATTCAGATCATGGACCGAATCATCCGCCAGGACGTCGCCCGCGACATCGGTGGCGACCTGCAACGCATTACCCAGCTGGATACCCGTCACAGCGCAACGACTTTCAAACATATGCTGCTGCCGGTGTGGTCGGCGGCATTTCGTTTTCGCAACAAGGTCTACCGTTTCGTGGTAAACGGCAGAACCGGCAAAGTGCAGGGCGAGCGGCCCTACAGCAAGTTCAAAATCGCTGCAGCGGCATTACTCGCGGCAATTGTGCTCATTGTGGTTTTCGTTCTCGGTAGTGAAACCGGTGTTATCAGCTTCTGACCGAGTAATCCGCGCGAAACCCGTCGTAGTACCAGGCAAAAGCCGTCACCGGGAAAAATATCACCAGTAGTGCCGAGAAATCCCACTCGAGGATTCGTTCTACGGTAGTCATATCGTCAAAGAACAGCGGCGCGGGAATCACGGCCAAACCCAGCAACAACATTCCGCCGCACAAAGCCAGCTTGGTACGCAGTATCCACGCAGGCAGTTTTAGCTCACCCGCACGCGCAAGATCGGATATGCGACTGACAAATAACAATTGCGCAAAAAACGTCCCGGACAGATAACCGACCACGCCAATACGCCGCTGGATCGCAAACCATTCACCAACATGACCCAGCACTGTCGTGTAAACAATCAGGAATATGGCAGAAAACAGCCCCATCCACGGCAACGCACGCCGTCGTAGCGAGTCATCGTCATGGGCTGCCAGCCACTGCCCGGCCAGGTACCAGTAAGCCAGCATGACAAATGCCGCCGGTAACATTGTGCCGCGATATACGAAGCTACCCGGCGGATGCCGGCCGGTAGCGCTTACTGAAGTACAGCCGGACCAATAGGGGTTACAGCTGGGCACCCACTCGGCATTTGCCGAAAGTATGTAGGCAACATTGGCTCCAACGAGCGGTAACAGACCGGCCAGGACTGCCACAACAATAAATACCGTGCTGGCTTTGTGCCTCTCTTTCAATTGGTGATCCATAGTCCAAGTTAAACGACTGTATAACAACTATGTATGCATCGAAACTACTGCCGCTGCAACCGCCTAAGCGAGCGGCTGTTTTGGCGCCTTTCTGCACGTCTCGCCCATTTGCTGCAATGGTGTTTCGGATTGCGGTAGTCATACTTATGCAATGGACAGGTTTCGACTAATAGGCCAAATCATGTTGCAGAAACTGGTATCCGAATCACGTCTAAATGATCCGTCAGGCGATATCGCCCATCACTTTTCGCTTAATGGTGCAATAAAAACTGTTTACGTCAACCGACGACAACATGAAGAACTGACATGCGGCGAACTTGCCATAGTCGTATTATCCCGGCGCCATCATCTCGTTTCAGCGCACGTTGCTGCAAAAGTAAAGGAGCTGGATCCGCACATACCAGTCGTCATCACCAAGGCGCTGCCAATTGACGACGGCGTGCCGGATGACTTGATGTGGTGAATGCCCTTATACGCTACAAATAAAGACTGATTCCTGCCTTGCCTTGACATAAGCGAATCGCAAAAGCATCGCAGCGTGACACCGATCACGTTAGCGGAACTTATGTTTCATCAGCCGTCGCTCGAAACGCGCAACTGATCACAGCAGTTTTTCAATCAGCTTGTTAAGGTAACCGGCGTTTGTTTGAACGTCTATGGAAAACATTTTAGACATGAAGAAAGTCGGTCTGCTTATCCTGTTGTTGTCGTGTGCGAGTCTCGCGCAGGCCGATCTCTATCAGTCCACACAGACAGATGGAACCGTCAGTTACAGCGATCGGATACCCACACTGGTCGATGGCGAACGGCATGATACTGCAATCACGAATCCGATGAGCGCCGATCAACTACCCGGCATCTGGCATGCCAGCGACTATGATGGCAACGATGCTGAGCTGACGTTGCGTGACGACATGACTTTCGTTTTCAACCAGACTGGCGATAAAACCCGCGTGTTCATGTGCGGTACCTGGATACCCACTGTCGACGCCCTGGGCCTCACCGTAAAAGCACTGAAACGCCAGCTCGAAAGCGGTGAAACCGAACAGGCCGATCGCGTCTATCAGGATGCGGCAACTATTCTGTCGGCGCAACGCGATCGCATGATTCTGGTCATCAACGGACAAGAACTGGTTTTCGACCGCGCCGGCTGATCAGGCCTCCCGGGCATCCGCCCGTTCCAGAAACGACAGTATTGCGGCGTTGACTTCGGCCGGCCGCTCCAGATGCATTGCATGCCGCGCCCCCGCCAATACCACGACGCGGGCATCAGCGATCATGCGGGCAAAGTGTGCCTTTTCTTCCGGATGGGTGAAATCACGCTCGCCGACCAGGAACATCACCGGAACTCTTATTTGGTCGAGCCTGTCGACAACTGTCCAGCCGGCCACCGCATCGATTCCGGCCAGATAAGGCTCCAGATCGTTTTGAAAACGTCCGGCAAGCCGTCGCCGGATTGCACGATTACGGGGACCGGGAAAATTCCGGTATAGCTGTATTCTCGACTCGCGCTCGAGACCCAGGTGACGCGCCATCATTCTGCGGGTCCAGACCATCAGTCGTTTTGTCATCGTGTTGAGCTCAAAACTGGGCTGGCTGTTGATCGTAGTGACACTGAGAACTCGTCGCGGATTATCGACGGCAAATTGAAACGCGACGGCTCCACCCATCGAAATCCCGCACAGATGGACACGTGTCAAACCCAGGTGGTCGAGGAGCGATCGCAAATCGTCGGCAAACTGACCGATCGAATAGGGGCCGGGAGGTTTTTCAGTTTGGCCAAAACCACGCTGATCCGGCGCGATCACGTGATATTTTTTCGCCAGCGCCGGGAATTGAAACTCCCAGTCGGCGCTGCCGGTCCCCAGGCCATGCACGAGCACCAGCGGGCAGCCCTCGCCGCGTTCCTCATAAAACATTTCGATGCCGTTGACTGTGGCTCTGGGCACGTGCAAACCTTTCTACCAGGGGGCAATGTTACCAGCCGATTGCTGCAAACACTCAAGCAGGAAAATATGATCAGCGACAGCGACCAGAAATTTCGCCAGGACGTGGAAAATTGCGACTGGGTCGCCGGCAGCTTTGGCCATGAAGAACATATAAGGCTGGCATGGATCTATTTACAGGAATACGACACCAATGAGGCCACCGACCGGTGTCGCGCCACGCTGCGCCAATTTGCGGAATTTCATGGCGATTACGAAAAATATCACGACACCCTGACGATTGCCTTCATGCGTCTGATCGCGACGCATGTCGCCGAGACACCTTCGACGGAAGACTGGGAATCGTTCCGCGCCCGCGTGCGGCCGTTGTTCGAGTCGGCGCGAGAGTTGATCGGCGCTCACTACAGCAAAGAGCGGCTGGCCCAGCCAGAGGCACGCAAGGGTTTCGTGCCACCGGATCGCAAGCCGCTCTAGCTCCCGTTTTCCGTTGTAGACTAGCCATCCCGGGCAGTTTCCACAGGAGTTAATACTGGCCGATGAGTCGCGTTGCCGTAGCAGCCAGTTCAGTCATTGCCGCCGAGGCCGGCGCGCGTATCGCACGCGAGGGCGGTAACGCGGTGGACGCGGCAATTGCCGCAGGTATGGTTTCGCTCAATACCGAGCCGGGTGTTGTGTCCCTGGCAGGTGGTGGCTTTGTAACGGTATGGGAGCCTGGCGGCACCCCGAGAGTGTTCGATGGCGGACTGGAGATGCCCGGGCGCGGCCTGGCTGCGGAATGCGTTGGCGCCGGTACCTGGGAAATCCAGATGGCTTATGGCGGTGGCGTATCAACGGTAATCGGCCACGGCTCCGTCGCGACTCCTGGCGCACTTGCAGTAATGGAAGCAAGCTGGCGCGAGCATGGCAAATTGCCGTGGAAGACCCTGATTGAACCCGCCTACGAGCATGCGCGCGACGGTTTCCCCCTGGGCCTGGCCTCGTCTTCCTACCTGGCTCATTCCGCCGAACCGGTTTTCGCCTGGCATGGCGACAGCCGCAAGGCCCTGTTCAAGGACAACGGCCTACTCAGGGAAACAGGCGAGACTATAAAGGTGCCACACCTCGACGACAGTCTCGCGGCCATCGCGCGCGATGGCGCAAAAGCCATGTATACCGGAGAAATAGCACGACGCATTGTCGATGACATGGCGCAGCATCAGGGCCTGATCACCGCCGGTGACCTGGCGGACTATCAACCGATTTTGCGCGATCCGCTGCTGCACCAGATTGACGACTGGACAATTGCGACCAACCCGCCACCTGCTATCGGCGGCGCCACGATGTGCGCGATGCTGACGCTGATGGGCAATCGCCCACAAGACCACTGGTCGGCCGCGGAGGTCGCACTGGCTGCAAACGTGCAACGAGTCGTGTTCGATTATCGTAGAGAAAAGCTGGACCTGAGCGACGACATCCACGGGGATGCCGGGGAATTGCTCGATCTGTGCGGCAGCCGGCCGCAAACCCTGCTCTCGCCGTCGACTATTCACGTCTCCGCTGTCGACGAAAACGGTCTGGCCTGTTCGCTAACAATGTCGGCCGGCTACGGCTCAGGTGTCATGCCACCCGGAACCGGAATCTGGATGAACAATTGTCTCGGCGAATTGGAGTTGAACCGTCGCGGTCTGGATCTCGGGCCACCGGGGACCCGGCTCACCTCAAACATGGCGCCGGCAATTGCACACAGCAAACAAGGCTCCGTTCTGGCTATCGGTTCGCCCGGCGCTGATCGAATAACAACGGCGCTAATGATGACCCTGCTTAATCTGATGCGGCTGGACCTGACGCTCGAAGATGCCATCGAACACCCGCGGCTACATGTGGAGATTATCGACGGTGAACCGCGTATCGCCGCCGAGCCTGGCATAGATGTCGGCACCTGTGCGTTTCCCGTGCGTCACTTTGACGCCCGGTCAATGTTTTTTGGCGGCGTCGGCGCGACATTACTCGATATCGATGGCCAGCTCCACGCGGCGGCGGACAGCCGCCGCACCGGCGGCGCGCGGGTCACCGTATGAGCAATCAACCCCCCTGGAAGCGACGCCTGATCGTCGTAGCGATCGGTGCCCTGTTAGTCTTCAGTGCCGTAACCGCTGCCGCGCTGTTGACACCGGTTCACGTCGGTCCCGTTTCCGGCCATTTCGACGGCAAGCATTTCTTTAACATCCCGGCAGAACTTACGATAGACAAATCGGTCTTTGAAATTCTGCGCTGGTCGCTGACACGCGAAGCCGGTCCATGGTCCGAACGACGCGACGCCGTTTTCCATACGCCACCACGCAAAATCGATGCCGGGTTGCGACTGACTTTTGTGAATCATGCAACGGTATTGATACAAACCGGTGGCCTCAATATCCTGACCGACCCAATGTGGTCACGCCGGGCCAGTCCGTCCCAGTGGCTGGGGCCGGCTCGCCACCGCGATGCAGGCATTCGCTTTGAAGATCTTCCACCCATCGACGTAGTGTTGATCAGTCACAATCACTACGATCACATGGATCGCGAATCGATCGAACGACTGGCACAACAGCACGACCCGGTGTTTCTGGTACCGCTGGGCAATTCCAGATACCTCGAAAACAGCGGCACTGATAAGATCACCGAGCTGGACTGGTGGAGCAGCACAACGGTCGACAAAATCCAGATACATGCCGTACCGGCACAGCACTGG
>JAOTXR010000123.1 GCA_029862285.1 Gammaproteobacteria bacterium | reverse complement strand
AGCGAGGAAATTCTTGAGGAACTGCAGACGTTTTTGCCGGCAGGAACACCCGCAGAACTCGATTTGGAACTCGAGCATGCCGGTATGTTGTTCAGCGCCCGTCTTACGCGGATATACCCGGATGGCCAATACACCTGGCGCTACGGTAAGACTCGCGGTCGCGATCATCTTGCATTCTGGATCAAACATCTTGTGTTGAACGTCAAAAGGCCGGCCGGGCATGAACTTGTGTCGCACTGGCGGGCCGACGACGGCAGACTTGCGCTGGCACCCGTAACCGACGCCAGCGAGCAATTGAATGCTTTGCTGGAACTATATCGGCGCGGCATGTGTGAGCCCATTCCATTCTTTCCCGAGTCTGCCTGGATCTATGCATCGCTCCTGTATACCAAGGGGCACGAAGCCGCATTGCGGGAAGCGCAAAAGAAATATGGTTCACCGGGGGATTTCTATCAGCACCGCGAAGAGAACGACCCGTATCGTGGGCGCGTGTTTGCCAATGGCGTTGACTGGGATAGTTTCACAGAACTTGCCACCAGCGTTTGTGTGCCAATCCTGCGGCACCTGATTCCATGAGCAACAGTCGCGAATTTCAGGTCATGGACGCGCTGACGGCGCCACTGCAGGGTGTCAACCTGGTCGAGGCCAATGCAGGAACTGGCAAGACGTACAATATCGTGTCGATTTACCTGCGGTTGCTGCTACAGAAATCGATTACGGTGGATCGGATTTTGGTGGTGAGTTTCACCGAAGCCGCTACCGCGGAACTACGCGATCGAATCCGTCAGCGGTTGCGGCGACTGCAAACGGTGTTCGAAACCGGTGCCGGTGACAAAAACGATCTCGCGTTTCTCGCGCTTTGTAATGACAGGGAAACGGGTCTGCGCTGCATCGTGCGGGCGTTACAGTCATTCGATGAAGCCGCCATCTACACGATCCACGCTTTTTGCCAACGCCTTTTGAGCGATGCGGCATTCGAGGCCGGATTGTCGCTGCGTACTGAATTGATCACCGATGATGACGAATTGCGTCAGCAGTTGGTGCACGATTTCTGGCATGCGGAAACCAAAGACGGCTCGCATGCCTGGGTGGGCTACCTGCTGCAAAATGCGGACCCGGCCCGACTACACAAGGACCTGGCCAAATACTTCAGCCGCCCGTTAGTGCGGCGTCTCATTCCGTCTGAGCCGGGCTCATCGGTCGAGTTGGAGCAGGAATTTGCTACTGCCAATCGGCAGGCGCAGCAATGCTGGCTGAAGCACAGCGAGCAGGTGCGCGAGTTGTTGCTTGGATGGGGAGGGTTGAACCGACGTAGCTACTCACCCGCCAGGATAAACACGCTGGTCGCATTGGCGCAGCAATGGAGTGTCGCCGATAACAGCTTATTTGGGTTCCTCAATGAGATCGATTCGTTGGGATCAACGGCGCTCCTCAAGGGCACCAAGAAAAATTGCGATCCTCCGACACACGAATTCTTTGTGCTTTTGCAGCAGACACTCGATCTGCAGCAGCAACTGCAGCTGGATTTTGCCCAGCGTCTTGCTGTAACACGGGATCGGCTGCTGGAATTCGCGGCCGCTGAGTTGCCACGCAGAAAACAACAGCGGCGAGTGCGTCATTTCGACGACTTGTTGCGCGATGTGTATATGGTGTTGCAGTCCAAACAGCAGGACGCATTGCGTTTGGCGGCAAGAACGCAGTATTCAGCTGCGTTGATTGACGAATTTCAGGATACCGATCCGTTGCAGTTTGCGATCTTCGATCAACTGTTCTGTGGCGACGACATGCCGGTATTTTTCGTTGGCGATCCCAAGCAGGCCATCTATGCTTTTCGTGGAGCCGACGTTTACGCTTACCTGGATGCTCGTGCGCATGCCACCGGCCGTTACCGGCTGGAGACCAATTACCGCTCGACTCCAAACCTGGTAAATGGGATCAACGCCGTGTTTCAGGGCGCTACGAATCCATTTGTATTACCCGGTATCGATTTTTCCTGCTCGAGCGCGGCGCAAGACAAAACCGGCCTGCAAATCGATGGCGTGGAGCAGCCGGCACTACGCTGGTGGCAGGTTGCATCCGAAGCTGGCAAGGCAATTAGCAAGGGCCAGGCCGAAAGACAAATCGCCGAAGCCGTCGCAACAGATATTACTGAGTTGCTACAAAAAGTGCGGCAGGGGCGCGCTACAAAACCGGGTGATGCCGCACTGGAGGCAAAAGACATCGCAGTACTGGTCAACTCGCACAAACAGGGCCGGATGGTTCGTGACGCACTGTCTCGTCGCGGTGTGGTTTGCATGCAGCGTAGCTGGGACAACGTCTTCAGGACACCCGAGGCGGAAGAGTTGCTGCAAGTTTTGCGTGCTGTTTTGGAGCCATCACAGCATCAGCTGGTTCGTGCTGCTCTGGCGACACAGATGCTGGGATACGATGCGCACGAAATCGATGCGCTGGCCGACGACGACAACGCCTGGCAGGAATTGCTGGACCGGTTTGCGGAATACCCGGAATTATGGCGCGAACATGGTTATTCCCGAATGTTTCGCCGCATTCTGCGTGATTTTTCCGTGGAAAGCCGGCTGTTGGCGTTGGTGCATGGGCAGCGGCGGGTCACCAATCATGCGCATCTGGCCGACCTGTTGCAGCGTGAAACCGAACGTTGCTACGGCCGTCTCGACAAGGTGCTGATATGGATGCGCCAACAGCAGAAAATCGAACACCCCAGCGATCAGACTATGTTGTTGCGCCTGGAGAGCGACGAAAATCTGGTCAATATCATGACCGTGCATTTCAGTAAGGGGCTGCAATTTCCGGTTGTTTATTGCCCGTTTTTATGGACGACTCCTCAGCAACGGAAAAATGACGTGGTCGAATTCCACGATAACGATAACCGGCTGGTGCTCGATCTGGGTTCTGAAGATCTTCCGCAGAACCAGGTTCAGGCGCGGGTCGAAGATCTCGCCGAAAGCGTGCGATTGGCCTATGTTGCGCTGACTCGGGCGGAATTGTCCTGTACCGCGGTCTGGGGCGCGCTCAATTCCAGCAAGAACTCCGGGCTGAACTGGTTGTTGCATGCATCTGCGCCCGGGCCGGTGGTGCCCGCACAGCTGTCTGTGCCGGGCAGCGACGCGGAGATCAGGCAGTGGCTGGAGACGCTGGCGGGCGATGCAGTCACTGTCGAGACAATGCCGCCTGCGTCCACCGGGCGACTGCTAACCAGTACCGTTGCCACAGCATCGATGGGCCCACGGAAACTACAACGGGTTGTATCGCGTGGTGCACAGGTGGCGAGTTTTAGCGCATTGACGCGACACGCCATTGAGGAACCACGTGACTACGATGCCGGTAAGAGTACCGATCGTCCGGCGATATCAGAGCCGCAGGGAATTTTTGCTTTTCCCCGGGGCGCGCGTGCCGGGCGGTGCATGCACGCGTTGCTGGAGAACATCGATTTCGACGCCGCTACGGCAGACATAACTCCGGTCGCATGCGAGGTTCTCGCAGAACACGGCTATGACCCACAATTGGCCGGTGTCCTTTCTGGCATGGCGGTGAACGTGCTGGCGACCGGCCTCGACGATGGCGGTCTTATTCGCTTGCGTGATGTCTCTGCGGAACAAAGACTGTCTGAAATGGAATTCTATTTTCCGACGGCTGGGCTGGGTGCCCGCTCGTTGCGGCAGACCTTGGGTGAATTCGGTAACGGTACACCAATCGCGCAACGACTGGAATCGCTGGATTTCAAGATTGGCAGCGGTTTTATGCATGGCTTTATCGACCTCGTGTTTGAGAGTCAGGGGCGGTACTACCTGGTGGACTACAAGTCCAACTGGCTCGGCAACGAACGTGACGACTATCGTGGCGATCTGCTCGACCGCGAGATCGCGCGACATGACTATTATCTGCAATATCTGATTTATGGCCTCGCGCTGCATCGTCACTTGACGCTGCGTTTGCCGGATTATGACTACGACCGCCACTTTGGTGGTGTGTATTATCTTTTTCTGCGTGGTATGCACCCGGACAGCGGCAACCAGTCTGGTGTGTTTGCCGACCGACCGGATCGTGAGCTGATGCGGAGCCTGGAACAATTATTTTGCCCGACGGACCCGGTCCGATGATCATAGCTGACCGTTCGGAATTACTGGTGCGGCACCTGATGCGGTTCTTGCATCGTTGCGCCGGCGATATCGAGCCCGCTGCTACCGGCATGATCGAACGGTTGATTCGACGCACCGTTGATGGCCACATCGCCATAGAGTTACGCCAGGAGAACATCGGAGGCGAGTTCGACGTAGCCACCACCCGCGATGCGTTGCTGGCCAGTGAAATTGCAGGGACGCCCGGCGATTTCCGTCCACTCGTGCTCGATGAGCATGATCGACTCTATCTTTACAGATATTGGGATTATGAACGACGTGTCGCCGACGCGTTGAGTGCCCGCGCCGCCTGGTCGGATTCAGGGCATGACAGCCAACACCTGCGTGTTCTGCTCGAAAAGTTATTTGACGACGAACGCGTCGTGCGCCAAAAGACCGCGGCGGCGATCGCCGCGCTGCGTGGTCTGACCGTTGTTTCCGGTGGGCCGGGCACCGGTAAGACTACGGCGGTAGTTCGCATGCTGGCGCTGTTGCTGGAGCTCGATCCAACACTGCATATTGCGCTGACGGCACCGACCGGCAAGGCTGCGGCGCGCGCCAGTGACGCAGTTCGCAGCGCAGAGCAGCGGCTGACACTGAGCGACGCCGTACGCGAGCGAATTCCCGATCATGCCGCGACCATCCACCGGCTGCTGGGCTTGCGGCCGGGGTACATTCATTTCAACGCGCAGAATCGCCTGCCTTTTGATGTTGTCGTAGTCGATGAGGCTTCGATGGTAGGGATGTCGCTGATGGTGACACTGCTCGATGCTTTGCGCCCTGACTGTCGCCTGATTCTTCTGGGTGATAAAGACCAGCTGGCATCGGTCGAGCCCGGGTCGGTGTTGGGTGAAATTTGCCAGACCGCCGTAGATTATTCGCCAGGACTGGCGGCACAGCTGGATGCCTTGGGTATTGCTGTCGAAAACACCGCCTCACAAAGCCATGCATTGCAGGACAATGTTGTACGGCTGACTCACAGTTTCCGGTTTGGTGCACAGAGCGGCATTGGCAGACTCGCTGAGGCGATACGCGCTGGTGACGCCGATGAAGTTGTCAGCCTGCTACGCGATCCGGCGATACCCGAAGTTGTATTGCACGAAACTGACTCTGTGCAACAGCAACACGAATTGCTGGCATCACGACTACCGGATAATTTACGAGACTATCTCGAGGCAGTGCGTAACCGCGATGACCCGGGCGCGATTCTGGAAAAATTCGATTGCTTCCGGTTGCTGTGTGCATTCCGGCAGGGACCAACCGGTGTTCGGGGGCTCAATTCCCTTGCAGAGCAGGTGCTCGCGGACAATGGAATGATAGACACCAGCGATAACTGGTATGCCGGCAGGCCCGTGATGATTACCAGTAACAATTACACGTTGAAACTATTTAATGGCGATATCGGGATAACGATGCGCCCGCAGGACGATGCAGAACCGCGGGTCGTTTTTGGTATTCAGGACGGTATTCGTAGCCTGCACACGCCACGCCTGCCCGCGCACACAACAGTTTTTGCGATGACCGTTCACAAGTCACAGGGTTCGGAGTTTGACAAGGTGGCCCTTGTCCTTCCGGACGAAAGTTCAGAGCTTGTCGGACGCGAGCTGATTTACACTGCAGTGACACGTGCACGTCAATGTGTCGAAATCTATGGGCGGGCGAACGTATTGCGGGATGCGATCGGGCGACTGCAGCAGCGAGGATCGGGTCTGGCAGACCGTTTGCGCGTATCGCCCGCGTCCACACCAAAACAGCGATCGCTGTTTTGACTCGTGCACTCGGAGGCGAAAACATTTAGGATGTATCCAGTTTTGAAACCACTGGAACGGAAAAAATGAGCACAGCTAGCGCACGTCATATATTGGTCCCGGACGAAAATACCTGTACGGAGTTAAAGACTCAGATCGAAAGCGGAGCCGATTTCGCCGATTTGGCAAAACAACATTCTCAGTGCCCATCGGGCCAGCGCGGTGGCGATCTCGGGCAATTCAGTCGCGGCCAAATGGTGCCGGAATTCGATCAGGTCGTATTTAGCGGCGAAGTGGGCGCAATTCATGGCCCGGTCAAGACTCAATTTGGTTATCACCTCATCGAGGTTACCCAGCGCGACGACTGACCCGCAGTATCATTCGCGGCAGTCATTACGCGCGGCAAGAGAGGAGACGGTCGCCCTGGGGCTTGGGTGGCCATGCCCAGGTACTCTCACAGGTCGGGTCTCAACAGGGTATGGAACAACTCCATCGTTTTCGAAACGGTGTCGTTGATGTTGAAATGCGTGCCGATGCGTTGTCTGGCCGCGGCGGCCAATTTTCGGCGCAGCCCGACGTCGTTACACAGCTCCTGGATTGCACCGGCCAAGGCCAGCTCGTCGCCCGCCGCGACCACCAGACCGGATTCGCGGTGAACGACCAGTTCTGCGTTGCCCCCGGTGTCGGTGACAACCGGGACGACGCCGCAGGCCATCGCCTCGATAATTGTCTTGGGCAGTCCTTCGCGCCG
>JAOTXR010000122.1 GCA_029862285.1 Gammaproteobacteria bacterium | reverse complement strand
CCGAAATCCACTTACGCCGCTGTAATATTATCGTTCGCTTCACCGGCCAGAACTTCGTCCAGCAGCGCCTGGCAGGCTGCTTCGCTGTCGCCACTGCCCAGACAACGGGTAATGGCGGCTTCATCGAGATCTTTATAGAGGCCATCGCTACACAGCAGGTAGCGGTCGCCGTCCAGGATTTCACGCAGTTCCACATCCAGATACAGTTCTTCCGTGCCGCCAACCGCGCGGGTAATTACGTTGGCTAATGGGTGCTTTTCGGCCTCCGCCGGCTGCAATGCACCGGTCTGTATCATCATCTCCACCTGGCTGTGGTCGATTGTCAGTTTTTTCAGCTCACCGTCGCGCAAGCGATACGCGCGGCTGTCACCGGCCCAAACGACAACGGTGTGATGTCCCATCACCAACAGGGCAACGACAGTGCTGCCAATGGTCCGCGCCACCGGCGCATTCGCCGCGGTCTCGTAGAGATTCGTGTTGACATCGAACAAACGGTCTTCGACTTCGTCCAGGAAGTCCGCGGGGTTGTCGTGCGCGTGCACGTCACTTAAGGAGTCGACGATCATACTGCTGGCTACATCGCCGGCCTCATGGCCGCCCATACCGTCGGCGACCACCCACAGACCGCGACGCGGCAAAGACAGGCAAGCGTCCTCATTTACTGCGCGGACTTTGCCGGTATGCGTCGTTGTGGCCGAAACCCAGCTGAAGGCTGGCTCACTCAAGAATTGTCTCCACAAGCGTTCTAAGTTCGAGCAATTTTTTCACTTTAGCGTGTAAGACCTTGTGTCCTTCTGTGGCGATTATTCACCGCCTCCGGCGGTTCGGCCTTCGGACCGTCGTCGCGCCGCACTTTGTGCGCCGCTCCAACGTTGTCCCGGCCGGCAAAAACCGGCCTCGGCTCAAACCCTTATGGCTTCGCATCCCGCCTCTCACCACTTAACTCTGCTGCAATAAGTGGCGGAGAGGGTGGGATTCGAACCCACGGTACGCGTAAGCGCACACTTGATTTCGAGTCAAGCCCGTTCGACCACTCCGGCACCTCTCCTTCGCCCCGCCCCGGGTGCCTCACCGGAGCGTCCGGTATCATAAATGAACGTTTCGGGGCTGGCCATAAGAGGAGCTGGGATTGCGCCTGGCGATCGCCATATTATTGCTGGACGCATGCGTGTTTCTGAGCACGTGCTCAGTGCCGCCGTCCCTGCTCGATACCATTATCGAGCGCGGGACGCTGCGCGTAGTAACCCGCAACAGCCCGACCACCTATTTCCTTGGCGCGCAGGGCCCGACCGGCCCGGAATACGAACTTGCGCGCGCTTTTGCCGACAGTCTGGGTGTGAAGCTGGAAATGTACAGCGCGAGCACTTTTGACGAGATTATTCCCGATCTGCTCAGCTACCGCGCCGACATCGCAGCAGCGGGGCTTACCGTTACAGAATCGCGCAGCGAGCGTTTGCGTTTCACGCAACCATATCAGCAGATTTCGCAACAGGTGATCCATCGCATGGGGGCGCGTCGGCCGCGTGACATCGGCGACCTGCTGGGAAAAAGTATCGCTGTGGTCGCCGGCAGCAGCCACGCCGAAACGCTGCGCCAGTATCAGGAGCAATATCCAAAGCTCTCCTGGACTGAAATCCCCGCCAGCGACGGCGACCAGTTGATGTACTGGGTGGCGGACAAACGCTACGACCTGACGGTAACAGATTCAAACGAATTCGAAATCAGCCGTCGCTATCACCCTGAGTTGCGCAGCAACCTGACGCTTGGCGCCGGAGACCAGCTCGCGTGGGCACTTAGGCGCAGAGAAGACGACAGTCTGTACCGGCGCGCCGTGGCGTTTTTCGATACCGAGGCCGGACGACAACTCGTCGCCAGCCTGGACGACAAATACTATGACGACCGTCGTGATCTGGACTATGTCGGCACCCGGCGTTTCTTGCGCCATATCGAAGTCCGGCTGCCGCAATTCCGCGACATGTTCGAGTCGGCTGCGGAAAATTACGGCCTGGACTGGCAGCTATTGGCTGCGGTCGGTTACCAGGAATCGCATTGGGATCACACTGCCGTATCGCCGACTGGCGTGCGTGGCATCATGATGCTGACCAAGGCCACGGCCGCGCAGCTCGGAATCGCAGACCGCCTTAATCTGGAGGAAAGTATCCACGGCGGCGCACGCTACCTGGTTCGCGTGAAGAAAAAAATTCCGACGCGTATTCCCGAACCGGACCGGACCTGGATGACACTTGCAGCCTACAACGTAGGCTTTGGACATCTGGAGGATGCCCGCGTACTAACCCAGCGCCACGGCCGGAACCCGGACCGCTGGCTCGATGTGCGTGAATACCTGCCTCTGCTGGCACAACGCCAGTACTACAGCACCGTCAAACGCGGTTATGCGCGGGGTCGGGAACCGGTGATCTACGTCGACAATGTCCGCAATTATCGCGACCTGCTGGATTGGTATTTTTCCCAACGCAACCGTGACGACACGCTGGTCATTGCCGAGACCGACGGCGATGATGACGCCAATCTCTAGATCAGGCGAGATTCGCCCCTAGACACGGGCGGCGGCGAAAAAGTCTTTCAGGAGCGCGCCAGACTTGTCGGCCTTTAAGCCACCGACGACGTCGATACGGTGATTGAGCGCCTCACAACCAGTGACATCGAGGACACTGCCACAGGCGCCGGTCTTCGGGTCGCTGGCACCAAAAACCAGACGCGCTATGCGGGCATGAATCATGGCACCGGCGCACATCGCGCAGGGCTCAAGGGTGACGTACAGCGTACTGCCGGTCAGCCGGTAGTTCTGCGTGGCGGCACCGGCATCGCGTAACGCAAGAATCTCGGCATGGGCGCTGGGATCATGCGTGCTGACGGGCCGGTTCCAGCCTTCACCGATTACCTGACCGTCACGCACGATTACCGCGCCTACCGGCACCTCATCGGCCTGTTGTGCCCGCTGTGCAAGCAACAAGGCATGCTCCATCCAGCGCTCGTCGGCCAGCGAAAACGAGGCTGCTATTCCCATTCAATTGTCGCCGGTGGTTTGCTGGAGATGTCGTAGGTTACGCGAGAGATACCATCGACTTCGTTGATGATCCGGTTGGATACAAGATCGAGAAACTCATAAGGCAGGTGTGCCCAGCGTGCGGTCATGAAGTCGACCGTCTCGACTGCACGCAATGCAATAACATAGTCGTACCTGCGTGCATCGCCCATTACGGCGACGGAACGCACCGGCATAAATACCGCGAATGCCTGGCTGACTTTGTCATACAAACCGGCTGCACGCAGCTCGGAAATAAAAATGTCGTCGGCCTCGCGTAGTAATGCGGCGTACTCCGCTTGTACCTCACCGAGGATACGCACCCCCAGACCGGGACCGGGAAACGGGTGCCGGTAGACCATGTCGTAAGGCAGACCCAACTCCAGACCGATCTCGCGCACTTCGTCTTTGAACAATTCACGCAATGGCTCGATCAGGGTCATACGCATGTGTTCCGGCAATCCACCGACGTTGTGGTGCGATTTGATTACATGCGCCTTGCCGGTACTCGCGCCCGCCGACTCGATCACGTCGGGGTAAATCGTGCCCTGGGCCAGAAAATCGGTACCGGCGAGCTTGCCGGCCTCTTCTTCGAACACGGCGATGAACTGGCGCCCGATGACCTTGCGCTTGTCTTCGGGATCGCTCACCCCCGCCAGCGCCGACAAAAAGCGATCGGCGGCATCGACGCGGATCACATGCACACCCATGTGCTCACCAAAGGTGGCCATCACTTCGTCACCTTCGTGCTTGCGCAACATGCCGGTATCGACAAACACGCAAGTGAGCCGGTCGCCGATTGCCCGGTGCAGCAATGCGGCAACAACCGATGAATCGACACCACCGGATAAACCCAACAACACCCTGCCCTCGCCCACCTTTCCGCGCACCTGCGCGATCGCATCGTCAATGATGTTGTCGGCCTGCCAAAGGCCATGGCAGTCGCAGATATGCCGGACAAAGCGTTGCAGGATGCGTTTGCCCTGGTGGGTATGGGTCACTTCCGGATGAAACTGCAACGCGTAAAAATTCCGGCCCTGGTCGGCCATACCGGCCAGCGGTGCGCTGTCGGTTGCGGCTATCACTTCGAAACCCGGGGGTAATGCCTCCACCCGGTCGCCATGACTCATCCACACATCCAGCAAGGCATCGCCATGCTCACCGGCATGGTCTTCGATGCCTTCCAGCAGACTGCTGCCACCGACCACGCGCACGCGGGCGTAACCGAATTCCTTTGTCGTCGAGCTCGCCACCCGGCCACCGAGCTGTGCAGCCATGGTCTGGAAGCCATAACAAATACCCAGCACCGGTACATCCAGTTCGAACACAATGTCCGGTGCCTTCGGTGGCGTTTCCAGCGTGACGGACTCCGGCCCACCGGAAAGAATAATCCCGCGGGCACCAAAACCCCGGATGGCCGATTCGGCCACATCCCACGGCATGATCTCGCAATACACACCCTGCTCGCGAACCCGTCGCGCGATGAGCTGGGTGTACTGCGAACCGAAGTCGAGTATCAGGATGCGCTCGGCATGAATGTCCGGCGCGTTGGTGTTTATCTCAGTCACGGCGTCCGAAACGATAGTTTGGCGGCTCTTTGGTAATGGTGACATCGTGCACGTGTCCCTCGACGACGCCCGCACCTGTCAGTCGCACGAACACGGGACGGGTACGCATGGTTTCTATGTCTGGACTACCAGTGTAGCCCATCGAAGAGCGCAGGCCGCCAGCGAGTTGATGAACGATGTTGACCAGGCTGCCTTTGTACGGCACCCGGCCTTCAACGCCTTCGGGTACCAGTTTTTCGATTTCGTCGGTGGGGTCCTGAAAATAACGTTCGGCCGAGCCGTGACTCTGAGCCATCGCCCCCAGCGAACCCATGCCTCGATAGGTTTTGTACGAGCGACCCTGGTAAAGCTCTACTTCACCCGGCGACTCCTCGGTGCCGGCAAACAGGCCGCCAATCATGATGGCGTTAGCGCCAGCAGCAATTGCTTTGGCGATGTCGCCGGAATAACGGATCCCACCATCGGCGATCATTGGCACGCCGGTGCCTTCCAGCGCCGCGGCCACGTTAACGATAGCGGTGATCTGCGGCATGCCGACACCGGCCACCACGCGGGTCGTACAGATCGAGCCCGGTCCAATCCCGACTTTGACGGCATCGGCGCCCGCCTCGACCAGTGCCTTTGCCGCGTCTGCGGTAACGATGTTGCCACCGATTATCGGCAACTCGGGCCACGCCTCGCGCACGCCACGCACCGTTTGTAAAACGCTGGAGGTATGTCCGTGCGAGGTGTCCACGACGATGACGTCGACACCGGCTTTCACCAGCGCGGCTACCCGCTCGAGGGTATCGGCCGCCGTGCCAACCGCCGCACCGACACGCAACGCGCCACGCTCATCCTTGCTGGCGTTGGGGAAGTCCGAGGCTTTCTGGAAATCCTTGACCGTAATCATGCCCTTTAACTGAAACCCGTCAGCAACAACCAGCACTTTTTCGATGCGGTGTTTGTGCAGCAGCTGTAAAACTTCGCTCTTTGGCGCGTTCTCCGGCACCGTGACCAGTTTGTCCTGCGGCGTCATCACAGTAGATACGGGTGCATCGAGCTGGGTTTCGAAACGGATATCGCGGTGGGTAACGATCCCGACCACCTCTTTACCCTCGACTACCGGTACGCCGGAGATATTTTTCTCACGGGTGAGGTCGATAACCTGCTGTATCGTGAGATCCGGTGTGACAGTAATGGGATCGGTGATGATCCCGCTCTCGAATTTCTTTACCCGGCGTACTTCACTGGCTTGCGCGACGGATGTCATGTTCTTGTGGATAAACCCCAACCCGCCTTCCTGTGCCAGGGTGATGGCAAGACGCGCTTCGGTAACCGTATCCATCGCCGCTGAAACCAGTGGCAGACGCAACGAGATTTGACGCGTCAATTGTGTGCCGAGGTCAACATCCCGCGGAAGGATTTCCGAATACGCAGGCTGGAGCAGAACATCATCGAATGTGAGAGCTTCCTGGATGATGCGCATGTTCCCTTCCTTCCTGCCTGCTATACCAACGTTAACCGGCCATTGTACTGGCTTGCAATTTTGCGGTAAAGCCTCGCGAGACTGTCTAAAGACGTCCGTGGCGGCTTTGCCTTATCATGCGTGCATGGACCCGTCATCTGACAGCCCGCAACTGAACCTGGTTCCGGAACGTGACATCTATACGGTCGCGCGTCTCAACCAGGAGGTACGCCAACGTGTCGAGTCCGGTTTCGGGCTACTGTGGGTCGAAGGCGAATTATCGAACCTGAGCCGACCACGCTCGGGCCATATTTACTTCACCCTGAAAGACGATCGTGCCCAGATACGTTGCGCTATGTTTGCCACGCGCAACCGCACGCTGGATTTTCGCCCCACCGACGGAACGCAAGTGCTGGTGCGCGCGCGTTTGTCAGTTTACGAACCGCGTGGCGATTACCAGCTTATCGTCGAGCACATGGAAGAAGCCGGCGAAGGGGCCCTGCGCCGGGCCTTTGAGCAGCTCAAGAAAAAACTTGCCACCGAAGGTTTGTTTGCAACAGAACGCAAGCAGGCCCTGCCACCG
>JAOTXR010000121.1 GCA_029862285.1 Gammaproteobacteria bacterium | reverse complement strand
CTGGTATTGCGCACTGCTCAGATTGGCCAGGGCGACCCAACCACCGACCGGATTTTTGTCGTAGAGCGCGGTGATGCGCTGCGTACCACCCTCCTGGACGCTCGAGATAATTCTGGCCCTGAAACCCTGGCCGACGAAGTTATTGAATAACGTCAGATGGTCCGCCACCGTTGCGCCGTGGTAGGAAGCCCATGCTGTCCCGATTTCGTCGGCAAATACGGATGCGTGGCGCATCTGGCCGCCCTCCAGATAACTGTCGATATGCACCAATCTACGGCCGGCCTGCACCTGGGCATTGAAAAAGTTCTGATATTGCGTGTTGTCCTGACCGTGCGCTGCGGCCCAGGACGCCACGACGCTCTGATCGAAAATGACGTTGAAAAACGTCGACCCGTTGACGTCGTAGCCGTCAACCCAGACAGGCCTGTAACCGTTGGTAACCAGGTCGTTGAACAGCGCCTGGTAGCTGGCAGCCGGAACACCGTGACGCACCTGCTGAAAACCCGTCAGTATCGGTGCAACAGTAAAATTGTAAATCTCAACCAGATTGCCGTTTACACGGATCTCCAGTTCGTGAGGACCCGATGCACCGGTGGCGAAGCCATAGTTCCACCACCAGAAACTATGCCGGAGTACCCCGGGCCAGTTGGTGGTGTTCTGGGCGACCAGACCCGCGCCACTGAGGATCCTGAGATTAACCGAATCGCCGAGAGCGCCACCCCCCATCGATAAGCCGATCCCGAACGTGCCGCCAGGCGGCACGATCGTCGCATTCGGCGGCGGATCCTTGATCATGTTCGCATTGTTGATCGTCGCATTGTACAACGCTGCATCCATGAAACCGATTGGCGTATTGTAGACCGGTGGATTCGACCACATGCCTTCGAGAAACGGCGATCTGACAACATTATTTTCGTCGTGCGTTTGCAGATGCAAATGCGGAGCGGTCGAGCAACCCGAACTGCCGACGACACCGAGCACATCACCGGCTTCGACGATCTGACCGACGGAGACGACGACAGAATTCATTTTCAGATGGCCGTAAATAGTCTTCCATCCATTTGGATGACCGACCGTAACGAAATTCCAGGAACCCACGCACGACGTATTACGGTCGAAGTTGCCGTCTTCCAGATCCAGTACCGTCCCCTGCGCCACCGCCAGAATCGGAAAGTCATTATCCATTGCACGAAACGTCGGCACATCTATGTCTACACCCCGATGACCGTCGTAAGACTTTGCTCCGCCCAGGTAATCGAGAATACCGGCGCCGGGATCCAGATCGACGTAGTTATTGATCACCCAGTCGTCAGCATCGGCACCGGGCATCGGCCAGGCGAAAATCAGCCTGGGTTCAGGACACGGGACAGTACCGGCGCAGGACATCCCTGACGGCCCGGGTGGACTCAGAAACAGGTTTTTCATCACTGCCAGGTCGGAGAAGCCGACAAGATCGTCGCCATCGAAATCTGCATCCGGATTCCAGTTTGTATCGCCAGGGCTGGTCAGAAAGGCTGCCTTGAAGATAGCTACATCGGGAAAGGATACGGTTCCATTATTGTTGAGATCAGGATCACAGGCATTGCCATAACCGTCGCTGTTCGAATCACGCTGGTTGGCGTTTGCAATATCGCTGCAATTATCTGCAAAGTCCTCCAGCCCGTCACCGTCGCTATCGACGGCGCGGTTCACGGCCCGCAGCGCCGCAGCGTCCTCTTGCGTCGAACTGGCCGAAACCGCGTGTCCGCTGCGGGCGACGGATGCGATGCCGTCGCTATCGGTCGATTGAGCTACCCCTGGCGGCAGCATGATGAGAAATCCACAGCACAAAAATATCCACCGCAGTCTTTCGGTTGTATTCAAAACGGACATGCCATCCCCCGCGGGACTCCGAGACCCTTTAGCGTGATGTCTCTCAATATAGTCGCTGTCCCACGGCTCTGCTGCCCGTAACTCCTTGATTGATCGTAAAAGGGGACAGTGACTCTGACTACGTACTATTGGTCCGCACGCAGGTGGGTATGCACGCCCGGCGGCCACTGTTAGCCCGCACACAGAGTCCCGCCCGGACCGCTTTAAGTTAGAGTTATGGTCACTGTCCCCCGCGTTGGTGCGGGAGAGGCGCAGCCATGCCCTGGAAGAGCTCGGCATTCAGACTAGGTATTTTATCGAATTGACTGTCGCAGAAGCGCGATTTACAAAGAACCAATATCGAAATGCCGATTCAGGCAACGGAGGATCGCCATGAAATTCAGCCTTGCCAGGTTGGTGTCAGTTGCTGTACTCCTGATCCTGTCGTCGCCATCGAGCAGTCAGCCGCGTGACACGGAAGGCGCCCGGGATCACCCGCTCGTATCGCGCTTTCCCGAGTCTGTCATCATCCGATCCCGTAGCAACGATTTCGACGAGTTGCTGGTTCCGATGGCGGAAGCGATCGGGATCGGCAAGTTTGCGGACAGCCAGCGGGTCGAGGGTAAGGTCACCCGATTAACTTATGAGATGCCGAAAGGACACTCCACGCTCGAAGTGCTGCAGAGCTACCGGAATGCGCTGGTGCGTGCCGGTTTCGAAATTCTGTATACCTGTGCATTGGACGAATGCGGATCGCACCTGTATTTCCAGAAGCTCGAAAAACCGTTCATTATCGACAAGGACCATCGATTTCTTGCAGCAGCGGACGATCTGCCACAGGGCCGGGTCTATGTAACGGCACGTGTTTACACTACCGCACGAGAAAATCCGCCGGTGCGCGCGATGATCGAAATCGCCGAAGTAGACACCCTCGAGGAGGGCTTGATACAGGTCGACGCCAAGATGATGGCACAGGCTATCGAGAACACCGGCCATATCGCTGTTTACGGCATCTATTTTGATACTGATGCGGCAGCCATTAAGCCGGGTTCGGCAGCTGCGCTGCAGGAGATGAGCAGGCTGCTAAACACGAAAAGCGACTTGATGGTCTACATTGTTGGCCACACTGACAGCACTGGCGCTCTCGGCCACAACATGGACCTGTCTCAGCGTCGGGCGCAGGCCGTCGTCGATATGCTGTTATCCACATATGACGTCGAGGCGACGCGCCTGACAGCCAAGGGTGTAGGGCCTTACGCGCCGGTCGCCTCCAATCGAACTGAGGCCGGCCGGGCAAAGAATCGGCGGGTGGAACTCGTGGAACGCTAGTATGCAAAAATTGAGGTCAGCCATTTTCGCCTATTTTCAGGTTCTGATTCGGAGAGTGTGATGCTTACGAAAACTGGGACTCTGGCTATCGCGGCCATTCTACTGATTAACCCTACGAGCGCAGTTTCAGTGGATGAGCCTGCAATCCCTCATTGCGGGCAGTCATATGGAACACTCGCGCTTCGCGAGCCCCAAACACAGTATTACTGGTGGCGGGAATATGATCTGGCGAATCCGGAAGCGCTGATAAAGCTGTACGTCAACCAATCCGGATGCTTCACAATGGTCGACCGCGGTGAGGGTCTCGAGATGCGACAGGACGAACGCGGTTTGGCCGATTCTGGCGAACTGCAGGTCGACTCCAACATTGGCAAGGGACAGATGACTGCAGCCGATTTCTTTCTGATTCCGAATTTGGTCGCCAAAGACTCCGATGCCAGCGGCAAGGGTATCGCTGGCGTGATCGGCGGCAAAGTGGGTGGCGAACTGGGTGGATTGCTGGGAGGCCTAAAGACCAAGAAACTCGAAGCAGATTCGATACTGACGCTGGTGAATGCACGGACCGGAGTGCAGGAGGTCACGGCCAGAGGTACGGCAGAGCACACTGACATTTCATTTGGCGCTGGCGGGCTTTTGGGCGCTGTTGCCGCGATTGGCGGTGGTTACTCTGACACAGAAATCGGTCGCGTCATTTCCGCAGCCTTTGCTGAGGCCTACACACAGCTGGTCGCACACGTGCAACAGACTCGTACAGGACTTGAAGTTTCTGCGCCGACCGAAGCTTATTCGATGGCTGTTGATAGCGAGATGTATACAAGCCCGTCACGCGGCGATGCGGTCCGCAAAATGCGTGCGGGCACGGCCGTCTATCCCACTGGAAAACGCGAAGGCGCGTTCCTTGAGGTCAAAGATAAATTTGGAACCACCGGTTGGGTGTCTGTAGAAGATCTCGAATAGACAAAAGGGGACAGTGACTCTAACTACGTACTATTGGCCCGCACGCAGGTGCGCATGCACGCCCGGCCAACGCCACTGTTAGTCCGCACACAAACCCCGCCCGGACCCGTTTAAGTCCGACGCAAGCGAATTGCTGCCGGCAGGTATGCCTTCAGCTAAAGTGGGCCGTTGCCAGCAGAGTTATGGTCACTGTCCCCACAGCCAGTGGCGCTGGGTCCTGGTGGACCGAGGAAGAACTCCTTCAAGCGACTAAGGTCGAGGAAGCCGACGGAATCATCGCCGTCAAAATCCGCATCTGGATTCCAGTTAACATCGCCCGGAAAGGCTAAAAACGCCAACTTGAAGATGCCGACATCAGCGAAATCCGTAAAACAATTGCCATCGAGGTCCGTGTCGCAGATATTGCCGATACCGTCCGAGTCGGTATCGCGCTGGTCGGCATTGGCGATTATGGTGCAGTTGTCTGCATCGTCCGCGATACCATCCTGATCCGTGTCGCCTGCAACGAGGTTGTCAATTGTCGCCCGGATGACAAAGTCGCCGCTCACGCCGAGGGTCGCTGACTTAAACCAGAATAGCGCGCCGATATCGGCAAGGATAAAGTTCGCTGCCGCATCGATGTTGCCATCCAGGTCGGTTGCAACGCTCGGCAGCCCATTGTGACCGAACTCAAGCCCGACGCGAAATGGTCCCGAGACGATGACCGGCGTCAGTGTGAGATCGATCTCCTGGAGGTTTACGTTCGATCCGGTGAGAGTGACATCGCCTGTGAACAGCAGCGCGCCCGGTGCATCACCGCCGGCCGAATCCTCCCAGACACTCACCCCCATCTCACGCGTTCCGGCCGCCCCGCCGAAAAGCAGGGTAATTCGCTCCACAACGCACGGACAGGCGATTTGCGGTTCAAAACGGGCCGCCGCCACCTCGCCCGCGACAAACCCCGCCTGGAAATTGACCGGCGCGGCATTTGTAAAGCCATCGTTCTGCAGTGTTTCCTCAGCTGAAAAAGCGGCATTGGTCAATGCCGTTGCCACCAGAGTTGCTGTGATCACCAAACTTCGCATATCGATCCCCCCCCGCGCGAATGCCTGACAGTGTATAACCTGTCAGGAAATGGGTTCATCTTAGCCTGTGGGACGGGCCCGACCAAAGCCCGGCAACGAAGCCAAACCACCGGCCATCAGCCAGACCGCCGCAGGCAGCGGGACATCGTTGATTCCAATTTTCCATTCGTTGAATTCCGGCACAGGTATAGGGTCGAGGTTAGGACCCAGCCAGCCGCCGGCGTCGTCGAAAGTCATCAGACTAAACAAAACGCTCCCTGCAGCAATTGCCCTAAAGTTCACATCCGCCATTTTGCCGAAACCGTCGGGCAGCATATTGAAGCCGATCCCGGCACCCCAGATCATCAGGCCGTTGCCTGGCCCCAGGTCAGGGCAGGCGGGGCCGCCGGGGCAAGAAAAATTGGGGTCGAGGTTTGGCAGCGGGGCCAGTTTTACGCCAACGAGCTGTACCAGGCTTGGGTCAAACATAACGACCGCACCACCTGTAAGTAACCCCTCGAGAAAACCGTCGGCAAAAACCGATAAACTAAAACTTTCACCGACAGTGACCTTATCGGGTCCCGAGATGCTAAGGGTGGACGCATTAGCACCGGCTGCAAGCACGGCACTGAAAGCCAATGTTGCAATAACTTTCTTAATCATGATCTCCCCCCGCAATCACGTCCGGTCGTCCGGACTTGTATTAATCTCGCAGGCACAATATTAAGACGGCGACCGTACCAGGTTAACCATACTCCGAATGGAACGGAGCAAGCGGAAGACCGATAAAAGGGGGACCGAATCAATAGGATACGTGCGATGGAGCATCGCGTTCCTATTGGTTGAACCCATATTTTCCGCCGCTCACGCCGAGCGATAAAAATTAGGGTTGCGTGCAGTGCCGAACGCAATTAATTGATTTTGATGGTGCCGGAGAGTGGATTCGAACCACCGACCTACGCATTACGAATGCGTTGCTCTGCCAGCTGAGCTACTCCGGCCACGGTGAACCTGACGGCGGAGCAGTATAGGCAATGGGCTAATGCGCCGCAATAATCAGTGGATGTTGTGGACCTTGATGATCACTTCCACGCCATCGGCAACGGTGCCGTCGGGGGCGTCCGGCAGTGCCGCAAATTTCACCGCATCCAGTGCGATATCCCTGAGTTCGCCGGTATCGACGTTGAGAAAATGGTGATGTGGGACCGTCGTCGTGTCGAACACTGTTCGGGTGGCATCGGCGTGCACTTCGCGCAGCAGGCCACAATCCACAAACAACCGCAACGTGTTGTAAACGGTCGCCTTGGAGACCCGGTTGCCGCGTTCTGCCAGGGCTTCCATCACCTGCTCCGCCGTCACGTGCCGGGCTTCGCCCAGCAATACCAGGCCGATTTCCCGCCTTTGCCGTGTTGCACTAATACCGTGCTCCTCCAGCAGAGCCATGATCGAATCGGTGTCTTCTCGCGTGTTTTCGTCAGTCATAGGGCAATTATAGGCGATCCTGCG